>JACPAV010000044.1 GCA_016180645.1 Nitrospirota bacterium
GATGGCTGTCCGTGTCCGCGATGTAGAGATTCCCATTCGGATCCACGGCGACGCCGCCAGGGGCGCACAGCGATGCCTCTGTGGCCTTCCCGCCGTCGCCGGAGTATCCCGGTAGCCCGTTCCCCGCCACAGTGGTGATCTTCTGCGTTGTGGCGTCCACCTTCCGGATGCGATGGTTGCCTGTGTCCGCAATGTAGAGATTCCCGTTCGAGTCCACGGCGACGCCGGAGGGGATGTTCAGCTTTGCCGCCGTGGCCTTGCCGCTGTCGCCCGAATACGCACCCTGGTAGCGGCCATTTAGAAGGCTAGGGTTCCCCGCCACGGTGGTGATATTCCCGCTCGTGTCCACCTTGCGGATGTGATGGCTGTCCGTGTCCGCGATGTAGAGATTCCCATTCGGATCCACGGCGACGCCGCCAGGGGCCCACAGCCATGCCTCTGTGGCCTTCCCGCCGTCGCCGGAGTATCCCGGTAGCCCGTTCCCCGCCACGGCGGTGATGATCCCACTCGGGTCCACCTTCCGGACGCGGTGGTTGCCCGTGTCCGCGATGTAGAGAATCCCGTTCGGGTCCACGGCGACGCCGCCGGGTCTCCACAGTCTTGCCTCCGTGGCCGGGCCGTTGTCGCCGGAATTGCCGCCCGTTGTTCCCGCCACGGTGGTGATGATCCCGCCCGCCATCTTGACCTCTGTCTCCTGCGCGATGGCGCTCCGGTTGCCCGCTTCGTCTATCGCCACGGCGGTGAAATAGTACGTGGCGGTCGAGGAGAGGCCCTTAACCGTGTGACTCGTGGCGCCGGCGAAGGTGGTGTAGTTGGATGTGAAGTTTGCCGCGCACTGCCCCTTCGTCTCGCTCCAGCAGATCTGGTAGATCAGATTGGCGGGCTGGCTCACGTTGTCCGTCGCCTCCGCCCATCCGAGGAGGACGGAAGTGCCGTCCGACTGCTTATTGGCCCTGGTCAATCCGGCGAACGTCGGTCCAAACATATCCACAACCCAGCTTACCGATGCGGGCGTTTCATCCGCGATCCCGGCGGAGTTTTTCGCGCGGACGGCGAAGGTGTGGGGGCCGTTGCCGAGGTAGTAGAGGAAAGCACCCTCTGGACTGCATTCTGCATAATCGGAGGACTCCTGGGAGCACTCGAACGTGCAGGCGGTGTTGTTGGGACTCTTGCAATCGTATGTAATCTTGTCGAAGGACACGGCGGTGGGAGAGGACGGCTTCGACGTGATGAAGGTATCGGGCGCGGCGGTATCGCAGTCCTGCGGGCAGGTCTGGACCGATTCCGCCAGTTCGCACGTCTGATTGCCGCACTCCGGCGTGGGGATGACGACGATCTCGATGTCGGCCGGGGTCGGATCTTCGTAGCCGTCCTTGTTGATCGCCTTGACGGCCACGTGGGTGCGGACCGCCAAGGGAATCCCGTCCACGGAGGAACCGGACGGCAGTTTTGAGAACTTGATCGTCCACGGCGAGGCGCAGTCTATGTACTCCGTGTCCGCCGCGTTGCACTTGAACTTGCAGGATGCTTCGTCCGCCTTCACCTCCTCGGCGCACGAGAACTCGAATGTGATCTCTTCGTCCAAGCTGACCATGTCCTCGTCGGCCTCGGCGGTCGTTTCGGGGGCGGTGTCGTCGATCCGGACGGCCATCCAGGTGTGCTTGGCGATCTTCGAGACGTTTCCGACGGAGTCGGTCGCGCGGACGGAGAAGGTGTGGGCGCCTTCCGGTAATGAGTTATGAGCGATGGGTGATGTGCAGGAAGAAAAAGCCGCCGAATCAAGAGAGCATTGGTAGGTGCAAGTGTCGCCCCGCAACCCGCGACGTTCGACGTGCGACGTATCGCCGCGTAGGGGCGGATCATCAGATCCGCCCGAACCGGAGGGAGCATCTAAAGATGCTCCCCTACGGGATACGCCCGAACCGGAGGGAGCATCTAAAGATGCTCCCCTACGGGATACGCCCTTCTCTGCGGCCTGGTCGGAACACGAAAGGGCGAACTTGGCCCAGGATTGATCGATGGCGGAGCTGTCGGGGAGGTTCGCGTCGATGAAGGCGGTCGGGGGCGTGGTGTCGGTGCTCCACTCGTACGAGGCTGGGGTGGGGTCTACGTTGCCGGCGGGGTCGGTGGCGCGGACGGAAAAAGTGTGGGGGCCGTCCTTCGACAAGCTCAGGACGAGCGGACTTACGCATGAGGAGAAGTCGGCGGAGTCGAGGGAGCACTGGAAGGAGCAGGTAGCCGCAGGCTTCACGCCTGCGTCCGAAGACGCACCCGTAAAGGGTGCGGCTACCGGATCGGTGCAGGAGAATTCGAACACGTGCGACGAGTCACGTGTCACGAGTAACGGCGTTTTCCCAAACGCAGTTTCCGGCGGCGTCTTGTCGACAGTCCACGTGAGCGAGGCCGGGGTGGGGTCCACGTTTCCGGCGGCGTCTTTCGCGCGGAGCCTGATGGTGTAGGTGCCTTCCCCCATGGCGCCAAAGTCGTTCTCGTCGTTCTCATAGTCGCTGGGGGGCGGTTCACAGGCTTCGTAGTCGGTGGTTTGCGATTCGGTGGGTGAAGTGATGGTGAAGGAGCATTCGAACGAGCAAGGCTCGTCGTTCATTCCCCGTCGTTCGTTCTTGCGTAGGGGCGGATCTTCAGATCCGCCCGGATCGGAGGGAGCATCTAAAGATGCTCCCCTACGGGATATGCCCGAACCGGAGGGAGTGTCTAAAGATGCTCCCCTACGGGATATGCCCGGATCGGAGGGAGTATCTGAAGATGCTCCCCTACGGGATACGTCCTTCCCTGCTTGCGGGCGGGCATCCAGCCTTCGCAGCAGCTTCAGCGGAGTAGGCAGCCCGCCCCTACGTGGAGGGGCGATGAAGGTCGGCGAGGAGTCGGAACAAGAGAAGGTGATCGAGGCTTTCAGCTTGTTCAGCACCAGACCGCTGGGCACCGGTTGTCCGGCGCTCATGATGATCAGCGCGGTATCCGGCACGTCGGTGTCGATGGACCACTTGTAGGTGGCCGAGGAGTCGTCAAGGTTGCCGGCGGCGTCGGTGGCGCGGACGGAGAAGGTGTGCTGCCCCTCGACAAGGCTCGGGGAAGAATAGGGAGGGGTGCAGGGGGAGAAATCGGCGGAATCGAGGGAGCATTCGTAGGTGCAGGCGGGCGAGGTGGACGTCGCCCCTACGTCACTCGTCGCTTGTTGCTCGTCTTCGCGTAGGGGCGGATCTTCAGATCCGCCCGGATCGGAGGGAGCATCTAAAGATGCTCCCCTACGGGATATGCCCGGATCGGAGGGAGCATCTAAAGATGCTCCTCTACGGGATATGCCCGAATCGGAGGGAGCATCTAAAGATGCTCCTCTACGGGATATGCCCGAATCGGAGGGAGCATCTAAAGATGCTCCCCTACGGGATACGTCCTTCCCTGCTTGCGGGCGGGCATCCAGCCTTCGCAGCAGCTTCAGCGGAGTAGGCAGCCCGCCCCTACGCACCGGCGCGGCGGGGGAAGAATTTGGCTCGGAGCACGAGAATTCGAACGCGGCGGTGGTGAAGCCGCTGACGGGTGAGGGTTGATTGGTGATGGTCGTCTCTGGCGCGGTGGTGTCGATCGTCCAAGTGAACGTGGCCGGGGAGGGGTCAACATTGAGAGCGGCGTCGGTGGCGCGGACGGAGAAGGAATGCGAGCCGTCCTTCGACAAGCTCAGGACGAGCGGGCTTGTGCAGGGGGAGAAGGAGTCGTCATCGCGAGCGGCTCGTGCTACGCAGCGAAGCCCTGCTTCGCAGAGTGGCAAGCGAAGCAATCCCGGCGCTTCGCCGTTGAGATTGCTTCGTCGAAGACTCCTCGCAATGACGGAGCGGGAGGGGAGAGGGGAGCCGTCCAGGGAGCATTCAAAGGAGCAGGAGGGCGGGTCTAAAGACACCGCCCCTACGGAAGAATCGGAACAGGAGAATTCGAATACGGCCGACGAGTCACGTGTCACGAGTAACGGCGTTTTCCCAAACGCGGTCTGCGGCGGCGTTTCGTCCACGGGCACGGCTTCCTCCGTGGCTTCTTCCACCGCTGCGCTGAAGTTCTGCGCGATGACGTTGGCGGCGATCTGGGTTTCTTCCCGGCTGGGGGGAGGCGTGGCGGGATCGAGGGCGGTTTTGACCGCCTCCTTGACTTGGTCCTGGAACGTCGGCTGGGGCGGAAGCTCGGGGAGGAGGACGTCCGGAGGGAGATCCGGAATCGGCTGGAGTTCCTGTGGGAGGACGATCGGCTCCGGAACGGAAGCGACGGCCACGGCGATCTTGACGAGGGTAGGCGTGGCCTTGTCCTGGGTTTCGGGTTGGCTGGCGAGTTCGACCGGCGCGGACAGACTTGGGCCGCCGAGGGTTGGGGATGGCACGCGGGCCGTGATGAGGGAAATGGGTTCTGCGTTTGGATCATCGCCCTTGGTGAACAGAGCGACGTTCAGGCCCGCCGGCGGCTCGTCCGCCGCCTGAGGGGTGGCTACGCAGGATTCGGCCTTGCCGGCGAGTTCGTCCGCGCGACGAATGAGGGCCGGGTTGGGGGAGTCTATTGGGCGACCAAGTTCGCCCGTTCTTGACTCCTGTAGGGGAGCAGCCTCGGCTGCTCCCGAAGAGGGAGGACCTGAAGGTCCTTCCCTACGCGCCTCGTCACGTGGCCCGGCGAGGAGGTACTTCTCGGCGGATTCGAGTTCGGAGAGGACCATGCCCAGGCATTTCACGCCGAGAGTGTCCCCCCCCCGGCGGGCGGCTTGTAGCATCGCTTCGGCTCCGGCGCGGACGCAGAGGACGCGGTTGGTCACCTCCGCAGAGGAGGGGATGATGGCGGGGGGAACGATTGTGGCTGCTTCCCCGATCCTTCTCTTCGTAGCGTCCGGGTTCACCCGGACGGGAATCGCCCGCCTGAAGGCGGGCGCTACGAGGGAGGACTGGGTCTCTGTTGTCTCCTTCAAAGAGGCCTGGACTTCGTAGTGGAGACAGGCTTTGGCAACGGGCCCGCCCGTTCGAGACGTATCATCGACACAGGTCACGGCATCCTCCCCGACACCCGCGCCGCATTGAAGGGCCGCGCCGAGGGCGAGGCGGCTGCGGCGCACAAGTTCGTCGGCCGCCGGTCCGGAAACGGTGGAATTCAACCTGGATTGCAGAACCTGGAGCGCGGAGTGTTTGTCTTCGATGCACGCCTTCTCCTCGCCGGAGCGCGCGAGGCGGGATCGTTCAGCCACGAGACCAACGGCGGCCGCGACCTCAGGCTCGGGAGTTCGGCGGGGCGCCCGTGAGGGGTGAGGGGTAGGCGCAGGCTTTACGCCTGCGTCTGAAGACGCACCCATGAAGGGTGCGGCTACCATCTCGTCTGAAGACGCACCCATGAAGGGTGCGGCTACCATCTCGTCTGAAGACGCACCCGTAAAGGGTGCGGCTACCACGCCATCTGAATGGGATGGGGGGGACTGACTGGACGCGAGGGCGGCATCGAGATCGGTCAGAACGTCCGCCGGGTAGACCACGTCCCACACGGCCACCATGTCGGCGGGGAGGAGGCCTTCGGGCAGGCTGCTCGTAGTCTGCCTCCTGCTCGCCAGAAGGGCCTCGTTGGGCGTGTGGGCTGGGGCGGCGTTCGGGTTGACCACCATAAAGGGCCGCGCGGCGGCCGCCCGCACGCCCTCTTCGCTCGGCGCGTCCACCTTCATGTAGAGCGGGCCGGCCTTTTCGGCGGTCTGGAGCAGGGCCGCCGCGTTCGATTCGAGATCGAGCGAGACGACGGAAGGGACGCACTCGGCGGTCGCATCGAAGAGAAGCGTCTTTTCGAACTCGCCGGTCTTCTCGACGCGTCCCACGCAGCCGACAAAGAAGAGAAGAAGTGCGAAGTGCGCATTCCGGGTAGTCGCAGCCTTCAGGCTGCGTTGTGGACGCGGGCTAAAGCCCGCGGCTACCGGGAACTTCTGCGCGCTTCTCACCGTCCCGCCTCCACAATCGTAAATTGGACGCGGCGGTTGACCATCCGGCCCTCCACCGTCGAGTTGTCGGAGATCGGCGCGGTGTCGCCGTAGCCCTTGGCTTCCAGCCGGGAGGCATCGATTCCTTTTTCCACCAGGTACTTCGCCACGGCCTCTGCCCGGGCCTGGGAGACACGGAGGTTGGTGGCGGGATTGCCCAAACTGTCCGTGTGCCCCTCCACCTTCACCCTGATCTCCGGATGCTGCCGGAGCGCGCCGGCCACCGCGTCCAGAACCGGGAAGGACTCAGGCAGAATCTCCATCTGGCCGGTTGTGAACCCGATTGTTTCGGAGATGACAATTTTCTCCTTGGTGACCTCGACCGCCGGCGGCTCGACGGTCGGCAGAGAAGACTGGATTCCCGCCTCCGCGGGAATGACGGAGGGTGGGGCGGGCGCAGGAGCCACAATCGCGGGCGTGGGGGCCACGACCGTGGGCGCGGCTTCACGCAGCACCTCGGCCGGAAACCCGAGGAACGAAATTCCGATCAGGATTCTCCAAGCCGGCACGACTTCATCCTCACCCGGAAAATCCCCGGAGAGGACGCCCAGGTCCGCAGCCACCTCGCCCAGGACCCGGCGCGTCACCTGCGCCCTCACACCGGGTGTCAGCCAGATGGGGTTGCCGCCGAAACCGATATCGACGATCCGGCCTCTGCTGTCCAGCGCCCGGCCGTCTTCATCGTAGTACATGAACCCTTCGAGGAAAGCCGTCAGTCTGCGACCCAAGTCCGATTCCACGGCGGCTCCGAGGAGGAAACTGTCCTCCGTGAGAACCCCGCGCGAGAGACGGGTGGACCGCGACGGCGCCGGATCGTTCGCGGCCACGTCGAAGACTTCGATCGTGTTGTCCAGCCGGTAGCCTGCGTTGAAATGGAGACGGAATCGGTCGAACGAAAGGGAGTTGAGAACCATCAGGTCGGGACTGAACGTGGCTGGGTCAACGAATCCGGTGCCCTCCGGCGCCAGGGCGCGGGCGCGGAAGGCGGCGGAGGCGGTCCAACGGTCTCCCTCACGCAGCGCAATCTTCGCGCCCAGCGAGAAATCGCCCAGGGACTCGTTCGTCAAATCTTGTGCCCGTCGATTGGGGTGTTCGATGCGCGTGGTGTCACGCCTCGCCTCCCAGCCCACGGCCCATTCCGTGCGATTGAGGAGTCTGGCGTAGGCCGCCGAGAAACCGGGAACGGCCGGGCTCAGCGTGAGGGAATAACCGCCCTCGATGAGCCGGTGGTTTTCGTAGTCGCCCACGAATGCGTCCTGCTGAAAGAATCCGAAGTGGAACTTGTGGACCGCGATGCCGGCGGGTGTGGTGCGGGCGTCGAGTGCGCGGACAAAGCCGCCTTGACCGCTGGGAGTTGTCCCCTCCGCTGCGCTTCGGGGATGACGATATGAAACGCCATCGGGTCTCGGCGTCGTCCCGTAGTCAAGCCCCCACGCGGGGGTGGCTCCGTGGAGGGCAAGTGCGAAAAGAAGAACCAAGGGGAGGGAGTTCTCCCGACGCAAGCGATCAACCTGAGAAACGCCCCGACCCCCTGCGAGGATACGGGGGAGCGAAGGGGCCGGGGCATATAGACTTGGAGGCCCGACTTGATGGAGTGCAAACCTTATGGAGACCGGGCGAGTCTTTTTTTCTCGCACTCTACGGGGCCCGGCTGAAGCGAGGGATCCCCGTGACTCCATGTTGTCGTGGGGAGCAGCATAACGAAGGCCGGCCGTTTGCCAATAGTCGAAACTGTGAGCGGGATGTAGCGGTTTGTACTACAGGGCGGACTAGACGCTGTTTGAAAACCTATCTCTGCGGTAGCCGCAGGCCATGGTCCATGCCGCGCCATCCTGGGCGCGGCGACATATCATGGCCCCGTACCCTCCGTGGCACGGGGCTTCAGCCTGCGTCCGAAGACGCACCCGTGAAGGGTGCGCCTACCAGGAGATCCCTTCCGGCAACGATGGCGTTTCCAAGCATAGGCTATTCCACCAGCTTGTGGTCGAGGGCGTAGCGGATCAGTTGGGCATTGTTCTCCAGGTTCATTTTCTCCAGGATCCGCGCGCGAAGGGTACTGATGGTGTTTACGCTCAGGGAGAGTTCCCCGGCGATCTGCGAGACGGTTTTCCCGGAGGCGATCATTTTGAGGACCTCAAACTCCCGGTTGGAGAGCCGTTCGTGGGGCGCCTTCGGCCCTCCGGACTCTATTTCCATTGCCAGTCGTTCGGCCACGGATGGCCGGATGTATTTTCCCCCGTCCGCCACTTTCCGAATCGCCTCGATGAGTTCATCGAAGGGCGCTTCCTTGGTCAAGTATCCCGCCGCGCCGTCGCGGATGGCCCGCACGGCATACTCTTCCTCCGGGTGGACGCTGAAGATGAGGACGGCCAATTTCGGGTGGGCCCTCCTGACGCTTTTCAAGACCTCCAGCCCGCCGGGGCCCGGCATGGAAAGATCCAAGACCACCACGTCGCAAGGCGTGCGGCCAAGGACGGCGAGCAGTTCATCGCCGCCGGCCGTCTCGGCCGCCAGGCGTATCCCCGGTGTTTCCTCGAGCAGTTCCTTGAGGCCGCGACGCACAACGGCATGGTCATCCGCAATCAAGACGCGGATTTCCCGAGGGGAAGTGAAATTCACGAGTTTTGGAGTGGGACTCTCACCCAAACCCGGGTCCCATGGCCGGGCTTTCCCTCCACTTCGCATTCACCACCCAGCGCCACGGCTCGTTCCCGCATTCCCAGGATGCCGAGGGAAGTGGACCCCGAACGGCCGGACTCCTTGAACCCCTGTCCGTTGTCGACGATTTCCAGTGTAAGCCGGCGGTTCGTCGCATCGAGTCGGATGTCCACGGCCGTCGCGCCGGAGTGCCGGATCACGTTCGTCAACGCTTCCTGGGTGATCCTGAAAATGGCGGTGGACGTATGCGAATCGAGGGGAAGATCTTCGATTGGTGTCCGGAGGTTGCACTGAACGCCTGTCCGCTCCTGGAAGTCGCGGACATACCACTCCAGCGTGGCGATCAGACCGAGGTCGTCGAGCGTTCTGGGCCTGAGTTGGGTGGAAATCCTGCGGCCGGCGCGGATGAGATCCTGCACCACCGCCGTCATCCCCTTCACCTTCTTCTGCTGGGGCGCTTCACCCTGGGCGAGGTGTCGCTCCAGCCAGGACAGATCCAAGTTCAGAGCCGTCAGTCCCTGGCCAAGCTCATCGTGCAACTCCAGGGCCAGCTTCCGGTTCTGTTCTTCATGAGCCTCCATCACGCGGGCGGAAAGCGACTGGATGGTCGCGCGGGCCGTTCTGAATCGGGCCACCATCGTGTACATGATGCAGATCATCATGACCGCCACACCGAAATCGGTCGGGTAGGCCGGCACCCTCGAGAGGATGGAGGAGTAGCCGAAGGCGCCCCACCACTCGATTCCGATGGCGGTGAAGAGCACCGCCAGACCGGTCAGCACCGCCCACGCGCCGGCGTAGCGGAGAAAAATGCCTCTGACGCTCGCCGCCAGGGAGACCACCGCGGCCAGCAAGTACAAGGGCAGCGAGAGCATCAGAATCTCCCCGGAGTACCGGTCAAGGCGAAACCATGCGACAAGGGACAGGAGCACACAACCTCCGGCGGTGATGCGAGCCATCGTTTTCAGGGGCGCTTGGAATACGCGGACCGCCAAGATCCCACCCGCGCCCACCGTGAGGAACCACAGGATGAACACGAGCTTCTGAATTCCGTGCGTTTTCAAGCCCGCGTCGTATGCAAGCTGGCTGTCCATCGCAAACGCCCCGCCATAGGCGAGCAACAGGATCGCGCAATAGAGATAGTCCAGGTGCTGGGGGTTCCTTGATTGAAGGAGTGAAATCAGCAGGAGGAGGAGCACCGTCAAGGTCAGGAAGACGCCCTCGAATTGTTTCCGGGCGCTCTCGCGCTCCGCCTTGACCAGCCGGAGCGACCTGAAGTCCCCCACGCCGATGTCCGAGTCCAACAGGCCGCCCGAGCCGTAAACGTTCATGACTCTGACCGCCAGGATGTTTGGCCGGTCAGAATAGAGAAGCTCGCGAGGCAAGGGGTAGACCCTCTCGGTCCAAGATGCCTGAACGAATCCTTGTCCCAGTTCCCCTTCGCCCCCGATCTTGACGCCATTCAAGAAGACCTCGTCGCTTTGGCCCACCCTTCCAAGATACACGGCGGGATCGACGCCAGGAAGAATGGGGTCGGAGTCGAATCGCAGCCGGTACCACCCGATGCGCTCGCCTCGCAACGGGATGGCGAGGGAGGGCCAACCCGCTGCCGCATCCCGCTCCGCCCACTCGGAATCATTGTACGAGGGCGAAGACCAAGCGGGGTCGTCGCCGCTCCTGAACTTGGGGAGGCCGTCAAAAGGTTTGAGGGCGGCTCGGAGATCCCATGCCGCTTCACTTCGCCGTCCCGGTGCCGGCCTCCATGCCGTTCCGATCACCGTCCCCGGAGGGGGTTGGAGCTTGGCGGAGAGGGCGGCGTCCACGTGGGCGGTGTGCGACGGCCCCATGGTGAGGACCAGGAATGACAGCGCGCCGGTCAGCGCCACCGGTCGGATCTCGTCACAAATCGGGGGCGGGTTGTGGCGTTGGCAGGGGATTGTTCGGGCGGCGAAGCCATCGACGCAGCGGCGTGGAGGATGAGCACCATCTCGCCGCGAATTTCATCGGGTTGCAGGCCGGCCTGAATCTCGGCCGGCGTACCCTCGTAGAGCGACTCATGAATTTTGGTCATCTCGCGCGCGAGGACCACGTGGAGGCGGGGCGCTTCGGCCACGAGGGCCCGCAATGTCTTGGCGATTCGATGAGGGGCTTCAAAGAAAACGTACGTCCCTCCGCGTGTGTTCAGGTGGTCGAGAATTCTCCTGCGGTCGACCCGCTTCCGAGGGAAGAACCCAAGGAACGTTGCAGGCGGAACGGGTAGACCCGCGATGGAGAGCGCGGCCGTGATGGCTGAAGGGCCGGGGATGGGGTGGACGGCATGCCCGGCGTCGCGAACGGCTCGAACGAGCGCCGCTCCCGGATCGGATAGGGCAGGGGTGCCGGCATCCGTCACGAGGGCGAGCTTTCGTCCGGCATCGAGCCAGTCCAGAACTTCATCGATCCGTGCGGCCTCATTGTGCGCGTGGAGGCTGACCATCGGTTTTCGGATGCCGTGGCGGTCGAGAAGAATCCGAGTCACACGCGTGTCTTCGGCCAGGATCATGTCGGATTCGTTCAAAATCCGGATGGCGCGCAGAGTAATGTCCTCCAGGTTTCCGATCGGAGTTCCGACCACGTAGAGCGCGCCCGGCCCCGGCGATCTTGCTTCATTTGCTTGACGCATCGTGTTAGTATTATATGCTGCTGGATCAAGCGATGCACTGGAAGGCCGCTACAACACCAAGGATGGGTGTGGGATGGATCTCAACCAACTCCTGACCCTCCACCGGACGTACAAGAGTCTTGGACGTCTCCGCCAGATCGTGGCGGTCCTCTCCCGACACGGGTTGAGCCAGTTCTTTCAAACCAGTCCACTCGCGAAATTCATCCCCCTTCGGCGTCGGTTTCTCCGCGCCCTGTCCTCCGAGGATGAAGCCGTTCCTCTTCCGCGGAGAATCCGGCAGGCGATGGAGGAGTTGGGACCGACCTTCGTCAAGCTCGGGCAGATGCTCAGCATGCGGCCGGACCTCGTGCCGCCGGGGTTCGTGGAGGAGTTCCAGCGTCTTCAGGACGCCGTGAATCCGCTTCCGTACGACCAATTGAAGCCGGTTTTCCTGGCGGAATTGGGAAAGGATGCGAAAGAAGTTTTCGCGACTTTCACGGAGAAGCCGATCGCCTCCGCCAGCATCGCCCAGGTTCACGACGCGGTCCTCCCCTCGGGTGAGAGGGTGGTGGTCAAACTGCAGCGGCCGGACATCGAGAAAACGATCGAACTGGATTTGGAAATCCTGGCGCTCCTCGCCGATCTCCTCATGAAGTATTTCCCCGCGCTGGAGGTGTTGAATCCCGCCGGCGTGGTGGAGGAGTTCAGCCGGGCCATGCGCCGTGAACTGGATTTCCGCCTGGAAGCGAACAACATGGATACCATCCGGGCGAACTTTACCGGAATGCCGATGGTGCGTATCCCCAAACTGGTCCGCGAGTTGAGCGGGAGGCGGGTGATCGTCATGGAGAGGATCGACGGCGTGAAGGTGACGGACCTCGAAACGCTGCGCCAGTGGGGCCTGGATCCGGTGGCTTTGGCGGGGCTGGGGGCGGACATTGTGATCAAGCAGGTTTTGAAGGACGGCGTTTTTCATGGCGACCTCCATGCAGGGAACATCCTGGTGACGCGGCAGGGTGAGGTGGCTCTGCTGGATTTCGGCGTGTTGGGGCGGATGGACAAGAAGCTGACCCGCGGGATCGCGATGATTTTCGTCGGCCTTATGGAACAGGAGTTCGGCGTGATTGCGGAAGAAATTCTCGATCTCTGCCAGCCGCGGGACTACACGGACATCGCGCAATTCGAACGAGACATCCGGAACACGGTATTGCCGCACATGGGACTCAGCCTCTCGCAGCTTAACGTGGGCATTGTTCTTCTTGAGGTGTTTGGGCTGGCGTTCAAGTACCGGATTCGCGTGCCGCAGGATCTGTTTCTGCTCGCGCGTTCGCTCGTGACCATCGAGGGGATCGGCCGGGCGCTCGACCCGAAGTTCGACGTCCTGGAGGTGGGATCGAAGTACACCAAGGACCTCGTCCAACAGCAATTGGACCCGGAGATGCTGCGCAAAGAAGCGTTGGTGCTGGGCCGCACGTATCTCAAGATGGCCGGCCAGTTCCCGTACCAATTTCGCGCGTTCGCGAACCGGGCGTTGACGGACGGCATCCGCGTGGACGTGTCGGATCGGGACCGCGATTGGATCCTGAAACGGCAGGAGCGCGCGGCGCATGGCTTGGGCCTTGGGATCGTGATCGCGGCCCTCTTGGGATCGAGCACGGTCCTTTACGTGATGGATAGCAGCCTGAGGGTAGGTCCGATACCGGTCCTCCCAGCGCTCGGCGCGGCGGCGGCGGCCTTCTTGGGCCTTTTCTTCATTGCGGGTATGCTTCCGCGGGGTCGTCACCGATAGGGGGTCTGAAGCGATGAAACTCCTTCTCCGGCATCATCTGGGCGTCCTGAGCCTGGGCGGCGCGGTCCTCTGGGCGCTCGGTTACTACGATGCGTCCAGCCGTCTCACCTACCCCACGTTGTTCTACTTGGTGCTGATTTCCGTTCTGTCGTTCTACCAGCTCTTTGGCTACCTCAAAGATCGGCATCCAAGTTGGGCCGGGCAGATCGACCAGGCGGCCGGCCTCGGGATCAGCATGCGTGTCATGATCCAGGCGCTCGGAGGCTTCGAAAGCCCGTTCTATCCGGTTCTCTATCTGGCGATGGCGTTCGGATCGGCGGTCTTCAGCGTCCCCGTCGTGTTGGGCCTGGCGGGGTTTGTCGTCGGCATGGAGCATGTGCACGATTGGGCGGCGGGAACATGGTCTGCGCACTACCCGGGGGAAGTGGTGCGTCAGCTCATGACCGTGGCGTTCGCCTTCCTGCCGGGATTCTTCCTTCACCAGGAGAGGAAAGGGCGCCAAGCCTCGCAGATCCGCCTCCGCGCATTCGAGAAGGAGGCGCAATTCTTCGATTTCCTGAGGTTCACGGAACCCGGAAACGGCCGCCACGCCTTGGAAAAGATCTCGAAAAGCAGCCGCGAGCGGGATCTGGTGGCGATTTTGAGTGACGGCGATCGCCCGCTGGAGGAACTGACGAACTACCTTTTCGAGAAGCTCAAGCCGAACACGGCGGCGGTGTTCATGGTGGACAATACGCGGGAGTCCGTGTGGCTCCGGAAATGGAAATCCGCGGGCAACCATCTCGACATCTGCCATCCGATCCCTTTGCGGGACAGCATTTTCGCCTGGCCGTACAACCAGAAGAAGAACCTGTACATCCCCGATGTAAAATCGCCGGACGTGCTCCAGTACTACACCGAGCCGCCGCCCGTGCGATCGTTGCTGTGTTCACCGGTCACGGTGGATGAGGAAGTGGCGGGATTCATCGTGCTGGATTCGCTGGAAGGGGACGCCTTCGAGAGCCAGCAGGATGCGCTCATGGGACTCAGCCGGGCGTATGCCGCGCACGCGGTGAGAACGCTCAAATCGATGCAGTACATTCATCAGGAGGGAATCGTTTTCTCGACCTTCAACCAGGCGTCGCAACGGATCAGCTCGAGCCTCAACCCGCGTGAGATCGCCAAGGCGGTGGGCGAGGTGGTCAAGGGCGTTCTGGAGTGCGACGTGGTCGCCCTGGCGATCTACGAGACGGTTCCGGAGCGCATCGCGATCTATCATCCCATCGGGCTGAAACTCATTCAGGGCCGCTCCCGTGGCCACGCGCAGGAAGAGGGAGAGCCGATCGTCATCCGCCCAGGAGAAGGGATCATCGGGTGGACGATCGATCATAAGGAGCCGTTCCCAAAATTTACCGTGGACGACCGAATGGCGCTCCTTGGGGATGAGGTTCGGCTGGAGGAGATCCGATCCTTCACGTGCCTTCCCCTCAATCTCAAGGAGCAATGTCACGGGGCACTGCTGGTCGGCTCGTACGAAAAGAACTACCTCGATGCGCGCGACCTGCACATCCTGCGCAATATTGTTTCTCAGACGGCGCTCGCCGTGGCGCACTCGAAGTCCTACCGGGAAAAGGAAATGCAATCGCTCACGGACGGTCTGACGACGCTGTACAACCGGCGCTACTTCTTGGAGGCCCTGGAGCGTGAAATCGACCGCGTGGAGCGATTCCCAGAGGAGTTCACGGTCCTCCTCATGGATCTGGACCACTTCAAGAGAGTGAACGACACGTTCGGCCACGCGGCCGGGGATCTGGTGCTCAAGAAAGTGGCGCGGCAGCTCAAGAGTTCCACACGCCGAATCGATACCATCGCCCGTTACGGCGGTGAGGAGTTCGGGGCGATCCTCGTGAACACCGTCGAGAAGGAGGGAGCCCGGTTTGCGGACCGAATTCGCCGGGAGGTATCGCAGCTTTCGTTCCCGGTGGCGGAACTCGGCGTGGCGGGGAAGGGAGTCGTGCAACTCAGCGCAAGCATCGGCGTGTCGGCCTTTCCGCACGACGCCCGGAGCTCGAAGGAGTTGGTCGACCGGGCGGACAAGGCTTTGTACTACGCGAAGAACACCGGACGCGACCGCGTCTCCACGTATTCGCGCATCAAGAACCTGCTGCCGAGCTGAGCGGTCAAGCAAAAGTGCGCTTGGAGTTTGGTGAATTCTCCGTGTCGGATCCCTGACAAACCCGCTCAGGTCCCGAGGCTAAACCTCGATCGGACGCTGGCGAAGGCCGCCCGTGCAATGGGCTTCGAGGTCGTCGAGCCGTAGTTCGACGGGAAGCTGCCCGCGCTCAGGTTGCCCACACTAGTCCAGGATGGTAGTCTTGCCCCCCACGTATCACGAGTAACGTGCGACGTGTAACGCGCCCCCCTCGGGGGCGGGGAGGCTGTAGCTCAGTCGGTACCAGCCATGGATGGTGCGGCACCGACGTGGCGCGGCAGGACGCCGCCCATCGCGGGTAGACTTGCAGCGGCCAAGTAGAGAAGTGTTGAGGCTGTAGCTCAGTCGGTAGAGCATCTGCCTTTTAAGCAGGGGGTCGCGAGTTCGATTCTCGCCAGCCTCATCAGCACCGTCCCCGGCAGGCTCGTTGACTTTTCCAGGAGGGGAGTCTACTTTCTCGTCTTCCGTTCGGTCCCCGTCGTCTAGCCTGGCCTAGGACACAGCCCTTTCAAGGCTGTAACACGAGTTCAAATCTCGTCGGGGACGCTCCTGTGGTTCATGAGGAAAGAGGGTCCAGGGCTTTTCGTTCCGGCCTCCTGCCTGACGAGGCCGATCCCTCCGTGGCGCGGCGAAGAATCGTGCAGCGGAGAGGGAGGGATCAACAAATGGCTCTCCTGCAATTTGTTCATCCCCAAAGTTGTCGCGCATCCTGCGCTCCATGGAGGTCTCTCCGAATACGCTTCGCGTATCGGAGAGGGAGGGATTCGAACCCCCGGTCCCCGTAAGAGGACGCCCGCTTTCAAGGCGGGTGCTTTCGGCCGCTCAGCCACCTCTCCGTGAAACTGTGCAGGCCATCGGAAACGTCTCCAGTCTATCTCGCCCATCCTTCCATGGCCCGCCTTATCCGGCAATGGAGTCGGCCCTCCTGGCCTCCATTTCCTTCCGGTCAAGGCGGGTGCTTTCGGCCGCTCAGCCACCTCTCCTCATGAATTGTGGTCTTACTTCGTCGTGCTTGTGGTCGTGCCGGATGACGTGGTCCCGACCGTGGTGCCCGTGGCGGCCCCGGCGACTTTGTACGTTCCGCACCCCGTGATCTCCACGGTGACGGGGGTCGTGCCGGTGAAGATGATCTTTCCAGATTTGGCCGGCTCGTCCTCGCCGCATTTGGCCGGATCGATGACCACGTCCTTCAGCTCAACGGTTGCCTTGCCTTTGGCGCCTTGTTTGGCATCTTCGTCGTAATGAACGAACTCGCCCGTCGCGTTGACGGTGGCGGTACCGTCGGAATTCTGCGCCGCGGAGCCCTTGACGCTGTAGATATCCTGGCTGCCCCCATCGCCGCCCTCGCAGATATCGCTACTCTTCTCGTCGAACTGAACGGTCGAGCTGCTCCCTGAGATCGAGGCATGATCCTCGATGGCGCACTTTCCCTTCTTGCCCAGGACCGTCAATTCCGTCGTGAGGGAAAGATCTCCCTTGGCCGTGAAGGAGGAGGTGCCCACCGTAAGCCCGGTTGAGGTGAAAAGGCCTTGGCCGGTGAACGACGCACCGAACGCGTCGCCCGAGGTGAGCGTCAGCCCATCGAACTTCATGCCGATCGCCGCATCGCCCTTGGTGAGATCGGACGTCCCCTGGATGAGGAGTGCTCCTTCGACACGAAACCCTTCAGGAGTCGTGCAACCGCCCTTGATCTGGACATCGACAGTCGAGCCGCTGGTGTTGTTGACCGTGGTGGGGCAAGGGCCGGAGGTCTGACGGGAGAGAGAGCGGCGCAGGAGGCGTCGGGGGGCTCCCGACATGCCGAAAAAGTCATCGCCGATCGACGCGATTTCGTTCGGATCGATGCTGCTCTTGATTTGTCCAAAGTGTACCGTTTCGAGCAAGTCGGCGGTGATCTCCTCGGCTCCGGCCGCGGCTTCCTTGGAGCCGTAGGCGGCTTGGGACAGCCCCGAGAGGGTCTGATCGATCTTCCCGGTGTCCTTGACGTCGGCTTCCTGAACTCCGGTTGCCGCTGAAGAGACGGCGGACCCGCCTGATGCCGCGGCTGTGGACTTGGAGGCATCCTCTCCGCAGGCCATCAGGAGCGGCACGGTGAGCAGCAGAGTTGTTTGCAGCAGGTGTTTCATTCTTCCTTCCTTTCTTGAAATTGCGCTAGCGAGGGGCGTCCTCCACGAGACCTTCATCAAAGAATTGCCTCAGAATGCGACCGGTGGCGCCCCAGATGTCGTAACTCCCGAATTGATAGTGGGGAATGGTGAACGTGTAGAGATCGACATGCACGGGCGGGTCTTCGTGATAGATGGCCGGATTGCGCAGGGCCGCGATGGGTGCCGTAAAGATCTCCCTGATTTCCACCTCCGAGCGGATACGCGCCGCCGCTCCGTTCTTGATCCAACCCACGAACGGACTGATGCAGAAACCCGAGGGGGTCGGCTGATCGTCCAACCGGCCGAGAATGACGATGTCCGCCGATTTCACACCGATTTCCTCTTCCGTTTCGCGGAGGACGGTGTCCGTCAGATGCACGTCCGTGGAATCGGCCACGCCGCCGGGGAAAGAAATTTGCCCTTTATGGTGTTCGACCGTATCCGTCCGCACGGTGAAAAGGATATGCGGCTGATCCTCGAGGGAGAGAATGGGCAGGAGCACGGCGGCCCGGCAGAGTTTGGTGGTGGCCAGCCGCTGAACCGGTCGGTCCCGCAACGAGCGGCGCACCTCATCGGCCAGCGTGAACGGTTGGGTCATGCTCAAAAGCATACTCCTCGGCCTCCGAATTTCAACGCGTGCACTCCCGGCACCCGTCACCGCGTGTTCCCGCTCCGATTGAGCTTGACCCACTCACGGTGTGATCGTAATATTCATCGAATGGCCGTTGAAGAAAAACTCGGGACCCTGCTTGTCCGAGAGAAGATGATCAGCCCGGAGCAGCTCCGGAAAGCGCTCGAAGAACAAAAAGCCTATGGCGGCCGCCTGGGATCAAGCCTCACGAAGCTCGGGTTCATCAAGGAGGAGGACCTTCTCAAATTCCTGTCCCGCGAATACGGCGTGCCCTCGGTGGATCTTCACAACGTCAAGATCGATGGCGGTATTCTCAAGACGGTCCCCCGTGACTTCGCGAAGAAGAACCGCCTCATGCCCATCAAGAAGGAGGGGGCCACGCTGACCGTGGCCATGAGCGATCCCACCAACATCGCGTTGAAGGACGAACTTCGCTTTCTGACCGGCCTCAACATCCAGCCCATGGTGGCGCCGGACCACCAAATCCAGGAGGCCATCGAGCGGCACTATTTCGTATCGGAAACGATCCGGGACGTCATCGCCGAAGTCGGCGCGGATGAAATGGAGCTGGTCAAGGATGTCGAGGAGATCGATCTCACCGATTTGCGGGCCGCCACGCAGCAGGCGCCGGTCATCCGCTTCGTCAACCACATCATCTCGGATGCCGTGCGGCTGGGGGCGAGCGACATCCACGTGGAGCCCTACGAGAAGATTTTCCGCGTCCGCTACCGCATCGACGGCGTCCTTCACGAGAAAATTCAGCCGCCGATTCAGCTCAAGGCCGCGATTGTGTCGCGTCTCAAGATCATGAGCAACATGGATATCGCCGAGCGGCGTCTCCCGCAGGACGGCCGCATGAAGATGCGCGTCCAGAACCGCGAGATCGACTTTCGTATCTCGATGATTCCGACCGTGCACGGTGAAAAGGTCGTCATGCGTCTGTTGGACAAGGACGCCCTCCAGGTGGACATGACGAAGCTCGGATTCGAGAAGGAGCACCTGGACGTTTTCAAGAAGGCCATCGCGCAGCCGTGGGGAATGGTGCTGATCACCGGGCCGACCGGCTCCGGAAAAACCACCACGCTGTACTCGGCGGTGCAGGAGCTGAACAAGGTGAACCGGAACATCCTCACGGCCGAAGATCCCGTCGAGTACAACTTTTCCGGAATCAACCAGGTGCAGATCAATGAGGACATCGGCCTCACGTTTGCCGCGTGCATCCGGGCCTTCATGCGTCAGGATCCGAACATTATTCTCGTCGGCGAAATCCGCGACTACGAAACGGCGGAAACGGCTATCAAGGCGGCGCTCACGGGGCACCTGGTGCTTTCCACACTGCACACGAACGACGCGCCCACCGCGGTTACCCGGCTTCTCAACATGGGTATCGAGCCGTTCCTGATCGTATCGACGCTCCACCTGGTGGGCGCCCAGCGTTTGATCCGCAAGATTTGCCAGGAGTGCAAAGAGCCGGAAAAGGTTTCACCGGAAATACTTGGGCAGCTCGGCATTCCCAAGGAGAAATTGAATGGAGTGGCGGCCTTCAAAGGCAAAGGCTGCCGCGCGTGCAATGGGATGGGCTACAAAGGCCGGCTGGCGCTCTACGAACTCCTGCCGCTCAGCGATCCCTTGCGGGAGCTCATACTGCAAGGGGCGGCATCGACGGAAGTCAAACGCGAGGCGATCAAGGAGGGGATGAAATCTCTCCGTCAGGCCGCTCTCCAGCGGCTATTGGAAGGAACCACGACCATGGAAGAAGTTCTCCGCGTTACGCTGGCCGATTGAGTCATGGTCACGCTTCATCAACTCCTCAAGATCATGGTCGAGAAGGGATCCAGCGACCTCCACCTGACCACGGGCAGCCCTCCCCAACTCCGGATCGATGGAAACCTGTACCCCCTCAAGATGGAGTCGCTTTCGCCCACGGATACCAAGCAGCTCTGCTACAGCATTCTGACCGACGCGCAGAAGAAACGGTTCGAGGAGGAGAATGAACTGGACCTGTCTTTCGGCGTCAAGGGTCTGAGCCGGTTCCGTTCGAATCTGTTCGTGCAACGCGGCGCGGTGGCCGGCGTGTTCCGCGCGATCCCGTATCAGGTGCTCAGTTTTGAGGAACTCGGACTGCCACCCATCATGAACGATCTGTGCAACAAGCCGCGGGGGCTGGTTCTGGTGACGGGTCCGACGGGATCGGGAAAGTCGACGACGCTCGCCGCGATGATCGACAAGATCAACACGGAGAATCACTACCACATCATCACGCTGGAAGATCCGATCGAGTTCCTCCACCAGCACAAGAATTGTCTTGTGAATCAGCGCGAGGTTCATTCGGACACGGAGGGCTTCGGCAAGGCGCTCAAGTACATCCTCCGGCAGGACCCGGATGTCGTTCTGGTCGGCGAGATGCGCGATTTGGAGACGATTGAGGCGGCGTTGCGAGTGGCCGAAACCGGGCATCTCGTATTCGCCACGCTCCACACGAACACGGCGGTGCAGACGATCAACCGTGTCATCGACGTGTTCCCGCCGTACCAGCAATCGCAGGTCCGGGCGCAACTCTCGTTCGTGCTCGAGGCGATCATGTGCCAGTCGCTTCTGCCGAAGGCCGGCGGGGTGGGGCGGGCGATGTGCATGGAACTCATGATTCCCAATCCCGCCATTCGAAACCTTATCCGGGAGAACAAGATTCACCAAATCTACTCGCAAATGCAGCTCGGGCAGGCCAAGATGGGCATGATGACCTTCAACCAGGGGCTGATTTCGCTGTGGCAGAAGGGCACCGTTACGCTGGAGGATGCGATGTCGGTCTCGCCGGAGTATGATGAGTTTCAGCAGATGGTGAACCAGGTGAAGATGGCGCAGGCGAAAGGGAAGGCGGCCTAGCGCATGGCTAAGTTTGCTTGGGAGGGCCGTACCGTGCAAGGGCAGATGACGACGGGCTCCATGGAAGCACCGAGCGCGGAAGTGGCCCGCGATCTGCTCGGCCGTCGCCGCATCGAAGTGACCAAGATCACGGCGGAAGAGTCGGCATTCGCCGCGCTGAAGAACATCAAGTTGTTCCAAGGGTCGGTTACGGGGAAGGATCTCGCCGTTTTTACCCGCCAGATTTCCACCATGATCGACGCGGGCGTTCCCATCCTGCAAGCCTTGGAAATCATGGGCGCCCAGACGCCAAACAAGTATTTCCGGGGCGTGATCACGGCGGTCAAGGCCGACGTTTCCGCGGGTGCGACGTTTGCGCAGTCGCTGAAGAGGCATCCACGCGTGTTCGACCACCTCTACGTGAACCTCGTGGCATCCGGCGAGCAGAGCGGCGCGCTGCCCACCGTGCTCACTCGGCTGGCCATACAGATCGAAAAAATGGTGAAACTGAAGAGCATGGTGAAGAAGGCCATGATGTATCCGGCCGTGGTGGTCTTCGTGGCCGTGGGCGTGATGACCCTGATGCTCGTGTACGTGATCCCGAAATTCGAAGGGATTTTCGAGGGACTGGGCGGTAAGCTGCCCCCGTTGACACAGGCGGTGATCGGATTGAGCCATTTCCTGATCGACCATTTCGTGCTCTTTGGAGCGGCCGCGGGAGGCGCCGTCTTTGCTTTCATCCTCGGCCTCCGCAACGAAAAGTTCCGGAAAGAGGTGCACAGGATTCTTTTGCGGATGCCGATCTTCGGCACAATCATCAGGAAAATCGCATTGGCCCGCTTTGCACGGACGCTCGGCACGATGGTGACCGGCGGGCTTCCCATCATGGACTCCCTTGAAATCGTGTCGAAGGCGTCCGGCAACCTCATCGTTCAGGCCTCCGTGATGAAATTAAGGGATGAATTGTCCAAAGGGAAGACCCTCTCGGAGCCGATGTTCAAGGACAAGTTGTTCCCGCCGATGGTGGCGCAAATGGTCCAGGTGGGGGAGAACACGGGCCAACTCGAAAGCATGTTGGGAAAGATCGCGGACTACTACGAGGAAGAGGTGGACGTGACCGTGGCCGGTCTCACGAGCATTTTGGAGCCGCTTCTGATCGTGTTTCTCGGGGCAACGGTGGGCGTGATCATCGTGGCCATGTACCTGCCGATTTTCAAGATCGGCGAACTGGTGTAAGACAGGCGCAAGGAAGGAGTACCGCATGGCATTGGATCCGAAACTTCTGGAGATTCTGGCGTGCCCGAAATGCAAGGGCGACATCCATCTCACGAAAGAGGGAGATGGCCTCATCTGCGACAAGTGCAAGCTGAAGTACGCCGTCAAGGACGATATCCCCATCATGCTGATCGACGAAGCCACGCCGATCAAGTAGGGCCTCTCCCGCAGCCTGACCCGATAAGACGTCAATCTCAATCCGCCTGAGCGTTCGGCCTGCCGCGTGCTCACGTTGTGACGAAAAGACTTGACATTTGGCGGGCGATTTGCGAAACAGCCCTTCGTGAAGGGATACAGGGGAATTCAAATCCGATTCGCGCCGCCGGCAGCCGTGCTTTTTCTGGTCTCGTCGCTTCAGGCCGGCATCGGCGGTCCCGGGTTTGGCACGGCCTCTAACACACACAAAGATATTCACGCGGACCCCGACGCCCCTGAAAAGCTCCTGATCGTCTCCGTCTCGGACGCCCCCGATCCATTCTCTCCGAATGGAGATGGAAGATACGATCAGAACTCGATCACCGTCGACGGCACCGTCCGCCCGATCGACGGCCTGAAGGCGCAGGGCGAGTCCCACAAGGAATTCTTCTTCCGCGTCGAAGCTCGCATCCTCGATCCATTAGCCGGCCGGGTCGTCCGCAACCTCTCCGCCGATTTCCATGTCATTGCGAGCGGAGCGAAGCAATCTCGTTCCGCCGTCTCTGCCTCTGCAACATGGGACGGCAAGAGCAACTCCGGCCAAACCCTCCCCGACGGCACGTACCCCTACACCGTCGCCTCCTCCTACGTCCGCGTGGACTCCAAGACCGGCAAGGAGAAGTTGATCGATTCCGTGACGACCGATGGCGGCACGATCACCATCGACACCACTCCACCCACCTTCACCGCCCTTTCACCCGAAAACGGATTCGTCAGCCCCGTTCCATCAGTTCAGATCACCGGAACTCTCTCCGAGAAGTCCACCCTCACAATCAATTCCCAGTCCGTCACTCTTCCACTTGATCACTCGTTCACTTTTGACACTTCCCTCGCTCACGGAGCGAACATTCTCACTCTTCTCGCCGAGGACGCCGCCGGCAACCGAACCATGCGCACCCTCACGATCATCTTCGACAACATCCCGCCGACCATCCAGATCCTCCGCCCCGCGCCGGATGCTTACGTCAACTCCGCAACGCCCGTCATCGAAGTCACCTACCACGACCCCGAACCCTCCTCCGGCCTGGACCTCGCCACTCTGTCGGTCTTGGTGGATGGACATTCCATCGTCCCCGGGGACTCGTCCTCCGCAGATGACCCCATGACGACGTTCCTCTCCATCTCCACATTCCTTTCCGACGGCCCCCACGCCCTCACCGCCTCCATCTCGGACCGCGCCCGCAACGGCGGCGACGCCGAACCCGTCTCCTTCACCGTCGACACCATCCCCCCCGTCCTATCCCTCTTTGATCCAGCCTCAGGACTGAGGACTCGGAACCCAGCACTTTTGGTTCGCGGCGCCGTGAACGAGCCGGGAGAAGTATTCGTGAACGGCGTGCCCGTTCCGCTCCAGCCCGTGGTGGCCGAGCCGATCTCTGTCGTCCCCGGCTTTACCGATCCCCCGTACCTGAACTACGCCCCGGAGCGGGACCTGAGCGAGACCTTCGACGAGGGCATCCCCGGCGACTGGTTCCGCGGCCATACGGCCGGCAGCGGGGGCGTCATGGCGGCCCAGGATGGGCAGGTCCTGTTTGACACGGGGCTTCAGCCGGTCGGGAGCGAGGGCAACAGCCTGGCGATGACGCCGGGCATGATGCAGCCGTTCGACACCTCCCAGGGGTTCACCGTTTCGGTCGATTTTGCGCTCGATGCCTTGCAGGGCACCGGCTTCTTCGGACTCCGCTTGGGCGATGCGACGGAACTCTCACCGGGCCGGATGAGCGAGTTCGGCTTCCGAGTCGAAACCTCCTCTCCCGCGCCGGAGGCGGGGGAAAACCCGTTGTCTTCCTGGGTCGAGGGTGTGTGGCTGCGGGCGGTCACATCGGAGGGGCGGATTTCCGAACAGAGCGATTCCTCCCTGTCCTTCTTTCCCGGCACGACCTACCGGTTCGAGATGGTCTATGACCCCGCCGGCGCCACCTTGTCCGGTCGGGTCTCCGACCCGACGCGGCTTCTCTTTGACCGCACGATCGAAGGCTTTCGAGCGAACTACCCCGTGAGCGTGGCTGTCCAAGTGGCGACGCAGGTCTTGGACGCCGGGTCAAGCGGCGGGTGGCTTCAGGCGGACAGCCGGGTGGCGGTGC
Source organism: Nitrospirota bacterium (assembly GCA_016180645.1). Classification (NCBI taxonomy): domain Bacteria; kingdom Pseudomonadati; phylum Nitrospirota; species Nitrospirota bacterium. The sequence goes on from JACPAV010000044.1 coordinate 24,472, forward strand.
GGATGGACAACCTGATCGGCGTGAACCTGAAGCTCCCCGAGGCGTACCTCATGAGCAACTCGCCCCTTCGGATCGGCGAGACGAACTACAAGGAGATTCCCGGCCCGGCGGGGGTGCTGCCGCTGCCCGGAACGGTCTTTCTTCGGGAAGCCGCGCTCTCTCCGGAGTCGCTGGGACTCGTGACGGGCGACCGCGCCCGGGTTCCGGCGGACGTCGATCGGGACGTGAACGCGGCGCTGCTCTCCACGAGCTTCGGGCCGAGGGTGACGGTGTATACGCATCTGGATCGATCCGGCTTCGAGGCGTTTCTCCATGCTGCCCTGGACCCCCAGGCGACGATCGACGCCTTCTTCCCCGCGTTCAAGTCCCACGGCGCGGGAAAGAGCTACACGTGGACGCTTCCGTCGCGCGGCTCCGGCCCGCCGGGCCCGCTCACGTTCACCACGCCCGTCGGTCTGGCGGAGGGTCCCAACCTCATCACCGTCACCGCCACCGACCTCGCCGGGAACGACTCCCTCCCCGTCTCCCGCGCCGTCACGCTGGACACCCAGCCCCCCCAGATCGTCTTGAACTTCCCCGCCTCGGGCCTCCGCACTCGCGACTCCACCATCCCCGTTCGGGTTTCCTATCTCGACTCCGGCGTAGGGGTCGACTTGTCGACCCTCATGATTTCCCTCGATGGCGTCAATGTTACGCCGCTCTTCGTCGCCCCCGACTTCGTGGAATTCCAGCTCACGCCACTGGATGGGAACCACACCCTCCTCGCCTCCATCCGCGACCGGGCCGGCAACTCAGCCGTCTCCGCCCCCGTCTCCTTTTTCGTCGACTCCACCCCGCCCGTTCTCACCCTCCACAGTCCCCAAGATGGCCAAATCTTCTCCACCGGCGAAGTCCTCGTGGAGGGCGAAGCGTTCGACATTTCTCCGATGTTCGCCACCCTCTCCCTCAACGGCGTGCCCGGCATCGTCGATTCCCCCACCCCGAACGGCCATTCGTCCTTCACGCTCCCGCTTGTGGACGGCCGGTACACCCTCGAAATCGCCGTCCGCGACGATCTGGGCAACCGGTCGGTAGTATCCGCTTCCTTTGAGGTGGATACATTTCCGCCCTACATTGGCATTGTCTACCCGCCCGACGGATTCGAATCGAACCAAACCGAGTTCGCCATCGTGGTGGCCTACATCGACGAGACGGAGGGAGGGGGAGTGGACCTTTCGTCCCTCCAGATCACGATGGATGGGGTGGATTTCACGCCGTTGTTCCCCACGGACCTTTCCAGTGTCATCATTATTGATCCGATCGCGGAGGGCGCACACACGGTCCATGCCTCCGTCCGCGATAGGGCGGGAAGCTACGCCCAAGCCACTCCCGTATCCTTCTTGATCGACCGCACCCCACCCGTCGTCGTGATCGACCAGCCGGCGCCGGGTTCGGTCCGCGAAACGGACGAGGTTTTCGTGCGGGTGGGCTACTCGGACGTCCTGACCGGCGTCGATCCCGGCAGCCTTCAGGTTGTTCTTGATGGCCGGGAGGTGACCCCAGCGGAGCGGGGTGGGGCGGAAACATCGTTCACGACCCATGTGGCCCCCGGAACGCACACATTGGAGGTCTCGATTATGGATCGGGTCGGCAATCCCGCCGAAGCGGATCCAGTGGTCTTCATCGCCGACTTCCCCGCGTGCGACTTCGCTTCACCTCCCACGTTCGGTGCTCCGGAGAGGAGTGGCGGGGCCGGCCGTGGCGCGATCAGGGCGGCCCCGGCCTCGTTGGGAGCCGGAGCTCCCTGCGAGCGGCTGAAACATATGGCCGTCATCCGCAATCACCGTCCCGAGGAGGGGGGCCTCCTGCCGGTCATGGTCATTCCCTTCGACGATGTCCGATCCGTTCGGGCCGTATGGCGTACAACGGAGCCCGACTCATCCATTCTGGCCACCGAAATGGCGTGGGGCGGAGGTGATCACGAAATGGCCATCCCAGTTTCAGAAGGGTCCTATCTCGTGGAGATGATCGTTGAGACGGAAGCGTGCCTGGAACACTCCCCTCCCTCGTGGGTCAATGTAGACGATCCCGCCGCATGGAGTTCGGCGCAGGAACTGCCTCGTTCCGTCGTGAAGAAAACGAGACCGGATCTCGCCGGAAGGGCCCCCGTGAGGAAGATGGCGGGGCAGGACATGCCGCCCATTATCGGGGAACATGTATCGACTTCGAATGATTCCGTGTGGACGCGGTGCGCGACCAATAACGGTCCATTGCGCTGCGAAACTTGTACCGTGAATGACCGTCAAGAATTGTCAGAGGCGATTCCATCATGGTCATATTGCTACAGATTCGAACAGAAATGCACGACGAACGACGGGTCCGATTGCAACTGGTTGTACAGCAAATTCTACTCGTGCGACTCGATGGGATCTTGCGATTGGGTGGAGTCCGGCTGTGGAACGGCCGACATCGAGAAGTGTATTGGCGGCTTCGAGTACCAAGGAGAGGGCTTCGGTCGGT
>JACPAV010000045.1 GCA_016180645.1 Nitrospirota bacterium
AAGGGGCAATCGGCCGTCACCCGGACCACGCCGTCGGCCGGCCACCGGTCCAAGGCCGATGTGAAGCGACGTAGAACATCCGCTTCGCTGCCCACGTGTGACTGTGGGGTCAAGTCTTGACTTGATACTACTTGGCGGCGATGCGAGCGGGCGTGATTCAATGAAATGATCCTTCTATTACTCACAGTCCATATGCTATTGCAAGACCTGACCCCCGGCACTGTTGAAGGAGAAGGTGGGGGTGAACTTCGCCTCCCGAAGGTGGATCTCTACCCCGTGCGCGATCCGGAGGGCAAGCCCGTGGATTCCCAGCCTCTCGCTCCGGGCGCTTCGACGACCACGTTCGACTTCCTCAATACGCTTGGCCATCGGCTCCCCGAAGGACTCCTCGACGTTACCGTGACTCTGGCCGATCGCGCTGAACCCCACGGCAACACTCGGTCGGTCTCCGACCGCTTCATTGTGGATCTCTCGGGACCCATCGTCTCTCCAACACCGGAGCACCAAGCTTCCATGCCCAACCGAAACGGCAGGGAAAATCCCGTCCCTGCGCAACTCGTCGTCCACGCCGTGGATGTGCCGCGTCTGCCCATAGGCCACGCCGGCGTCCGGTCCGAAACCCTCACGCTGAACCTCCGCCACGCGGAAAGCGCCAGAGCCTACACCTACACCGCGCTGCCTCAGTTCCAAGACGCTCCGGTCATAGTCTACCCCTTCACCCCCGGCCCGGCAGGGGACTTCGTGGCGACCCTCCTCGAATCCCAACGCAACGAAACCCAATACCCCGACGGCCACTACACATGGACCACCACCGTGAGGGACCGGCTCCTGAACACCACCACCTCAACCTTCAACTTCTGCCTCGACCGCGCCGCCCCCACGCTCACGAATTTCAACATCGGAAGCCCCATCGACTACCCCGCGTACAGCCTCCTGTTCATCCCCTCGCTCCAACCGATCGTCACCTACAACTGTGAAGACCGCTTCCCGACATCTCCCTCATGTGGCATGGCGAAGCTCGAAGTTGTCGCCACCCGCACCCACACCGCTCCGATCTTCGGAAGCGACGACCCCGTGGCGATTCCTTCGAGCCAACTCACGCCCGTCCGGATCGAGATCGAGCCGACCCTGTGCGACGGGCTGGATCACTCATTCCAATTCACTCAGAGTCTAGGGCAGGAAGGGATCTGGACGTTCGACTTGGAGGCTTTGGACAAGGCCCAAAACAAGACCGTTCTCCCCGCGGGGAACAGCTACTATCTGGACGTCACGCCTCCCTTCACCCTCCCGGATGGCCTTCTTCTCCTCCATGCCGGCGAGGGCCTCCAGCCGGTTTCCACGGTTGGCTTGCCCACGAATGACAGTAGACTTCGTCTTGGGGTGTGGTACACGAACGGTTTCAGCGGGGTGAATCCGGCCACGGTGGTCTTCAGCAATTCCGGGAGCAGCGCGGGCTGCACCGGCGCATTGGCCCTCTTATCGGCGGGTTCTCACTCAGCGCTCTCGAAGGATTTCCTCCCGTGCGAAGGGACGAACACCGCGAGCGTCTTCCTGCGCGACAAGGCCGGCAACCCCTTCACGGACTCCATCACCTACACCACCGATTACACCCCTCCCGCCCTCACCGACATGACCATGACCTCGATTTCCATCTGCGTGAGCTGGAATGCGCTCGGCGGGTGTACCGCTTCGGCGCCGGGCGAGCGATTCAGCGCCCACGCCACGGACAACCTCTCCGGCGTGCACAAGGTGGAACTCCTGCTTGGATCGACGCGAAAGGCGTTCGTCCGCCTCGGCGGCGCCGCGGGAGACGACTACTCGATCGACATCTTCCAGACCGAATACGACGCCGCCTCCGACGTCCGCATCCAGGCCTGGGACAAGGCCGCCAACATGGCCGAAGCCCGCCAGATCGGCCCCGCCGGCGGCACCGTCAGCACCCGCAACGGCGGGATCCAGCTTGCCATCCCGGCCGGCTCGACCAGTTCCAAAACCTTCATCGGAGTCACCTCCGTCAGCGAAAACCAGCTCGCGGAGATTTTGGGCTACAACCCCTTTGACGAAGCTACGGCAGGGAGCCATCTCACTCTGTTGAACTACGAAGGGATGACCCTGAGCGGAGATCCTGGGACGACCTTCAGCCTACCCCCGAACAGCACCATCGGCTGCAAGAAGGATAATGCCCCCCAGGGCGAGCAGATGTTCATGGTCGATTTCCTGGAGCCCAACCACCGGTATGACAACGAAGGGCGCGTACGCGTCCTTGCGGGAGTGAAACTTGATGAGTTCGATTACTCTGGCGGTAACACGTATTACAAACCTCTCGACATCTCCGACTGCCCTGGTCTGTCCGAGATCCATCACGCCGTCGCCTGCGTCAGCCTCAGCACGGACCACGGGAAGACGCAACTGGTCCATGGGCAGGTCAGGACATCCGGAGCCGAAATTAAGGGGCAGGTGGTGGTCGTCGATTCCAAGGAAACCACGTATGCCGATTTCACGAAACCCAGGCTGGATTCGGAACGGCTCCAACCACCGTCGCGAAGGGTCTGGGGGTCGGCGAAGCATTTCGGCATTCAAGGCACCGCCGATGCGAACGGCCTTGCCAAGTATTGCATCCCCACTCCGGCGGAAAACGATACGAAGGCATACGCGGCCGGAGATACCGGCGCCTTTTTCAAGGACAATGGCATCGGTCTCGATCGCGTCCGCATCGCCATCGGCACGGACGGATGCGACGTGACGGTTCCGGTGACGCCTCCGAATCCGGGGAACGTCATCGCCGCGGGAACCTGCGAGGCGAAGTACATCGAGGCAGGCGGCGCCTGCGAAAACGTCCCCATCGTCCCGCCCTCCGTCAACGGCGGTCCGCCCGACTCGCTCAATCTTGCCTCGGAGACATACGGCGACCCGCAGTTCGCGATTTCAGGCCGGAACGGCATCGCCGGGATCACCGTGCACGTCGATCTGCGCGGGAAAGTCCCCAGTCCCCCGGGCTCCAAACTGGACCTCTTCGTCCGCAACGCAACCAGCACCGGCAAGATCCCGGACACGTTCACGAACGACACGGGCAGACAATTCTACGTCTTCCACCCCTTGGACGTGGCGGGCTTCTCCGCCGGTGCGATTGCGATGGACAACCCCAAACTCTACTTCAATACCCGCCTGCGCCGGGACCTCTTCGCCCCGAACGCCTGCCGCGTCTTCGGCCGGATGGCCACGCAGAAAATCATCCCGGCGGAACTTCCCAGTCAAACCGAGACCTACGCCAATGTCTTCGGCGGAGTTGAAGGACCGAGTACGTTTTCGGGCTTCAGCGACGAAGATGAGCGATGCACGCCGAGTCCGCCCAAGTCCGTCCCCGCCTCCAATGTGTGCTATTCCGCCTTGGAACAGGGCTGTAGGAAGGGTATTGCCGATTGGCGGCCTTGGGAGGACTTCTACGCCAATGCGGACCCCAACACGTGCCGTCCTTCGATCCGACAGCACAAGTTGATGCTCATGAAACGAGCGGGGATCAACACCGTGCGCATCGACGTGCCGTGGGGGATCGTCCAGGAATTTTCCGCCCCTGTATACAACTTCGAGAAGCAGAGGTACCATTTGGATGCGTATATGACGATGGCGGGGGCGTACAACATGGAGATCGAGGCGGACTTCGGAGGTTGGCCGTGGTGGGGATCCTCCTGCTGCATTTCGGGGGACACTGAAGAGACGTGCGTGAGGCGCACCGCCCGGCTCACCGCCTGCGGAACGGATTGTGAGGTCGATCCCGCCCTGATTGAGGAACCCCATAAGAAGTGCTGTGCGGACAAGAAGCGCGCACAAGATCCGGCATGCGACTTTGCCTGTCTCCAAAATGAACTCGACTCCCGAGGCTGGCTCCGGACCGGCCAGTGTGTTCCGGGGGGCGTCACTTCGCTCAACCCCGAGGTCCAGCCGGACTACGCGATGTTCAAGAACTTTGTGAGAGCGACGGTTGAGGAATTCGCTCCCGGGGGCAAGCTTGCCCAGAGGCATCCGAACCTGCCCGGGATCGGAATTCGGAACTGGGGACTCGGCAATGAAATCGAGAATCCCCGCAATTTCCTGCGGATCCGCCCGGACCCGGCCTCGGTGAACGACAAGGACCACCCCGGCCTCCAGTCCTACGTGGGGCTGAAGGAATACAAGCAGCTCATCAAGCAGCTCCACGATCTCATCCGGGTCGAACTCAATCACCCGGACCACCGGATTCATGGCGGGGGACCCAACGTCACGGCGAGGATCAGCCAAGATTGTGACTACTACGGGGACGAGGTCTCCAAGGATCGTCGCCCGAACGGTCACATCGAAATGGCCGATCTTGCCGAGCGCTGCCACGAGCAGGTCAGCATCGAGCATATCTACCAAGTGTTCCGAGACCCTAGAGTTGAAGGATATTCGCTCAACGATCCCACCTTCGACGGGGGCGTGGTGGTGAATTTCCACTGGTACCAGGAGGAGGGTCCGAATCCCAATGCCAACGAGAGGGGGGGGCGCCAAAGGCAGGCCGACGTCCTGCGTACGTTGACGTGCATGTTCCCGAACCGCCCGATCTGGTCGAACGAGGGAGGCATTTGCGATCAGGAGTGGGCCTTGGCCCGTCTCGCGGAGGACCCAGGCGCGGACTTGCGCGAATGCATTCCCCAGTTCAATCCGGCCCCGTCGGCACTCGCCCAAGCCGGATACTTGGTGGGTGTGAGCAGCTACCTGGGACCGCGTTATTGGCCTGGCGACTGTTCAAAGGTGTATGGCACCTTCACGTGCACTTCCCAGGCGGGATTCGAGGGGCCATGCCCGTGCCCGGTTGAGAAGACTTGCGAGGGCCTCACCGATCTCCCCACCACCGGCGTGTCCGGGAACTTTGAGAAACTCTTCTGGTACCGCCCGGCGGACGGAGGGGGGGGGCTATTTGGACTCGGCGAGAGCGCCGGGGAACCGGCCACGCTCACCCTCCGCCCCGTCTACCACGCCATCAGCCCCGTGTCCGACGTGCCCATCCTGTTTGGGGTAGAAATGCCGTTCCGAACGGGAATCGACCGGAAATATGCGAGGGCGCGGGCGAATTTTTCCGCTTTCCTGAAAGCCGGGCAGAGAGTCGCCGTGACCGCCACGGGGAAGAACCTCTCCACGGGGTTGGAGAATCGCAACCTCGGTTTCGGAACGTTCGTGGAGAACAGCGCTGGGGAGACCGTGGGCGTCATCTGGCACAAGGAGAACGACCCTGAACTGTACCCCCACATCAACGAAGGAACGTTCCAGGCGTTCTCCGATGGGACGTATACCTTCGTCATCATTCCCCACAAACTCTACGTCCCGACGGAATTGGAGACGAGTGATTCCGTCAACCATCCTGACATTTTACTGACTCCCGAGAATACCCTAAGCCTCTTGGAAGACCCGGACAAGGATGGTATCCGTACATTGAAGACAGCAGACCAGAGAACGAAAGTATTGAGAGCTGCCGAAGGTGCCTACGTGGAGGGCGTGATTCGATTCACGCTGATTGGCACCTCAGGTGCTCCTCCGCGAGTTGCCTGGGCACCGTAGTCACCTCCAAGCCGATGCATCGCGAGGGGGCAATTCTAGTGATCTTCTGCGTGGGGATCGGAGCTTTCGCCTGTGATGGCGAAACGGGAAATGAGGTGGCTATCGACAGCCCTGGCACGGAGGACGATACTGCAACCGACAGCACCCTTCCTCAGGAAAAGCCTCTCATCGAGAAGCCTCTGATCGAAGTTTCGGATTCAGCCCGCGCCACGCTGAGCGCTCTTGCCGGCAGGAAATGGTCTTTTACTGTCGGGACAGGATCGGTTCCTCCGCATCCGAGCGGGGACAAATTCCTTGGACCCGATGCGAGGACATACTGGCTCTCGCGTTTTTCGCAGGCGGCCATGTATGAGAGTTGTCGGGCGAAATGGAAGGCTGGTAGTCGTCCAGACCTTGATTGTTCCAATCTCGATCTAGATGACTGGATCGACAGGCTCTGGATCTTGGTCAGTACGGACGGCCAGTTTTTCAGCAAAATTCACCTTGTTACGAATCAAACGTACTGGTCTCGAACGCAAGCCGTGACTCCCGGTGGCCATCACGTCCGGCTCTACCTTGAGACCGAGGGCAGGATTACGACGCTGCTCTCCAAGAAAGACAACTTCGTCGAGTTCTATTCCGGGGAGGCAGGATCAGACGGGAGACGTGCCTGCCTCCCCCCTTCTTCCCTCGAAGGGGTAGGCCCCGGCAACTCCGAAGAGTGTAGCACCGACATCGCCCCCGTGACCTTCCTCGCGCCTGACGCCTCGCGCCTTGCGTCCATACGCCCCCGCGACCCTAATGTTACCATGAATGACGCGGGGGTGTATGTAATGACCTGGGACAACCGCCCCGCCACGGACGACTACTACAGCACTTGCCCCGTGTGGCCGGCCCAGGTTACTGTTCCTGCCAGCCGCACCTTCGGATTGGCCTTCAGCGTGGACGGCCTCAACTGGACGGTCGTCTCCAATGACTTGACGCTTCAGGGGATACCTGTCGTCTACGACACAAAGCCCAATACCCGTTATAGCCAGCTCACCGGCAAGCTCCGCCACGTCGTCCCGGTGTTCATCACCAACGAGCAACTCCGGATCTACTTCACGGCGGAGGCCGTGAGCCGCTGTCAGGGCAACTGCCCCGGGATCGATACCGACCTCACCTCCTGCTCCACCGCCACCGCCATCAGCAATTGATGTATCTTCTCCTGCTCCTCGCACTCATCGCTCAGCACTCGGCACGCAGCACTTCCGTGGGCATCAGCGCGTGCGCGAGGCTGTTGGATATCGGGTGCCGGGCTCCCGATGGGATCGGGACGGACTGTTACGATCCGTGCCGTGATGCGGATAACAAGGCCGCTTGCCGCGAGAAGTACCGCCCCGTGGCGGAGGCCGTGTACGGGGCCTGCCCGGACGCATCCCAAGTGAAGGTGTACTGCAACAACCGGAACGACGTGGACGACACGGGGATGTGCACCGATCCGGCCCAGGAGCGTCCCGGGATGCCCTTCGCCATCAACGCCGCCCCCCTGGATGAGCAAGGAAACACCTTGGAGGACTACTCGTGCAATGGGTTCAACAACGGTTGCGGGGTCTTCGCCACCGGCCACGGAGACGGCAACGTCATGACCTTCACCCCCCCCTCGGGGGATAACTTCGGCTCCCGCCGCTACTCCTTCGCCATCGTCCCCCAAAAACTCTACGTCCCGACGGAGACGCAATTCAGCGACACCTTGAGCCTCTTCGAAGATCCTGACCAAGATGGAGTGCAAACACTCAAGGAGCCACCGGAGAGGCTCCAACTCGTCCTTGAGAAGGCTGAGGGTGCATATGTCGAAGGCGTGATCCGATTCGAGGAAGTCCCTGCACCCTCGCAGGTCATTGCGCGGAGGCCAAGGTTACGTGCACCGTAGGGGTTCTGTCTTTCGCATTTCAGCAATCGCCGCCTTAGTCTTCGGCGCATGTAGCGACGATCTTGAGACCGAGATTGTAATTCCTGATTCTGCGCACCTTTCTTTCGATCAGCTATTGGATAAGCAGTGGCAGTTCTCTCTTCCCGCCACGGAATCGGTCAAGCCTCAGACTTTCATGGGGAATGCTCCGTGGAGGCAGGTAAGGGAGGTTGGAACCGGTTGCGCCAGAGATCCCGACACGGTTCCAGTCGCGAACAGTTCATCAACAGCGCCTAGAGTCTTCTACTATTCGGACAATGTTGGAACCCAGCAATTGACCGTTCTCGCCCTGCCCGACGACACGTTTCGGGCTTACATGATTGGTTGGAACAAGCAGCAGGCGGAGGGGGCGAAATGTTGCTCGGTGGAAATGGATGTCTGGACAGTCCTCACGACAGACCCTTCAAGCTACAAGAACTGGTCATCCCCAGAGAGGCTCTTGGGGAACTTCCCCTGGTCCCTCACCGCCGCCTTGACTCCCGGCTCCCACCACGTTCGGCTGTACTTGGAGACCGAGGGCAAGATCCAAACCATGATTTCCGAAAAAGACAACTTTGTGAAGTTCCACTCCGAATCCTCCCCCTCTTTCCTCTCGACTGACGGCTCACGACTCACGGACTTACGCCCCCGAGATCCAAATATCACGGTCAACGATCTCGGGGTCTATGTAATGACCTGGGACAACCGCCCGGCGACGGAGGACTACGCCCCCGGCGGGAAGAAGGACGCGACCGCCGTCGCCAGGAATTTTGGCTTGGCTTTCAGCGTGGACGGCCTCAACTGGACGGTCGTGAGCAACGAACTCTACCCGGATCTACTTCACCACCTCCGAGAGCCGCGGCACCATCTGCAAAGGCTCCCCCGGTGCCTCCTCCTGCTCCACCGCCACCGCCGTGAGCAATTGAATGTTTCTCCTGTCGCTTCAACTCTCCTTCCTGCTCCTCACGACTCGCGGGTTACGACTCACGATTCCCGACGTGGACGACACGGGGATGTGCGGGTCTTCCGCCGAGGAACGCCAGACCATGCCCTTCGCCATCAACGCCGCCCCCCTGGATGAGCAAGGAAACACCTTGGAGGACTACTCGTGCAATGGGTTCAACAGCGGGTGCGGGGTGTACTCCGTTGCCCACGGAGACGGCAACGTCATGACCTTCACCGCCCCCGAATCCCGCCGCTACTCCTTCGCCATCGTCCCCCAAAAACTCTACGTCCCGACGGAGGGGGTGACGAAACCATTTTTTGACAAGATAAACAATGATAACCAAACGAACCTCGAGAATAGGCTTTCTTTGATCCCGCCCGACCCGGCTCATCCCGGGCTGTCCGATATTGTGAATGCTCAGGTGCTCCAATTCTCCGAAGGTGCTTACGTGGAAGGTGTAATCCGCTTCGAAGTGGTGCCTCCACCAACTCAAATCGCCCGGAGGCCGAATGCTCGAGCTCCGTAGGGTTCGTTCGCTCGCGCTGGCCTCTCTGCTGATAGGGATCGCGGATTCCTGCGGAGACGGTCGTGTGGAATTACTCGTTTCCATTCCTGATTCTGCCCCTGAAAACTTGAGTGGGCTCCTTAACAAATCTTGGACGTTCTCCTACGAAGACAAGCCAGGCCAAACAGCACCAAATCGCAGCGAGAGTATGGAGTTCGTCCCAAGGCGATCACCCTCTTGTGGTCCTTCACAAGGTGGTTCAATCTATCTTCAGATGCCCGACGGCACAAGGCGGGTCTATCGGACGACCAATCCCGGAGGCATTTGCTTGTCAAACCAAGGGCCGACCGTGTTTGACCCTAAGGCTTGTCCTTCAACAGATGCCCCGGAGGCAATATGGACGGGTATTAAGTCCGATCAGAAAGGCATTGACGAAGCAAGCAAAATCTCCGACGCCTTCCCCTGGTCCCTCACTGCGGCCTTGACTCCCGGTGGCCATCACGTTCGGCTATACTTGGAAACCGAAGGAAAGATCAACACGATGCTTTCCAAGATCGACAACTTCACGGAGTTCCAGAACCGCGACGTCGGCCCCGTCTCCTTCTTCGACCTCACGGGTTCACGGGTTCACGGGATCACGCCCCGAGATCCAAATATCACGGTCAACGATCTCGGGGTCTATGCCATGACCTGGGACAACCGCCCGGCGACGGAGGACTACGCTCCCGGCGGGAAGAAGGACGCGACCGCCGTCGCCAGGAATTTTGGCTTGGCTTTCAGCGTGGACGGCCTCAACTGGACGGTCGTGAGCAACGAACTCTACCGACCAGAGCGGCATCTCCTGTCTCGTTTCCCGCGGGGGCATCCGTCACGTCGTTCCGGTCTTCCTGACGAACGATCAGCTCCGGATCTACTTCACCACCTCCGAGAGCCGCGGCACCATCTGCAAAGGCTCCCCCGGCGCCACCTCCTGCTCCACCGCCACCGCCATCAGCAATTGATGGCCATCCTCCCGCTCGCCTCCATCCTCGCATTGTCAACCCCCATGTCTGACCCTCGGGTCTCCGAAATGCAACCAGCAGCGACAAGATCCCGGATACGTTCACGAACGATCTGGGCAGACAGTTCTACGTCTTCCACCCCTTGGACGTGGCGGGCTTCTCCGCCGGTGCGGTTGCGATGCCGGACCCCAAGCTTCACTTCAACACCCGCCTGCGCCGGGATCTCTTCGCCCCGAACGCCTGCCATGTCTTCGGCCGGATGGCGTCGCAGAAAGTCATCCCGGCGGTGCTTCCCAACCAAACCGAGACCTACGCCAATGTCTTCGGAGTCACGGGGTCAGACATTTGTATCTGGACAATCTGGGTGAACCCGGGGAAAGGGATAGGAAGGATCAGTCGCTGAAGAGCGGCGAAGGGCCGAGGCCGGCGCGGAGGCGGGCCTCGCGATAGCTGCGGATGGCGGAACCACGGTGATGGCTGTTGATCTCCATGATATCCGGCCGATTC
>JACPAV010000046.1 GCA_016180645.1 Nitrospirota bacterium
GGATGGGAAGGTATCTTCAGCCACCGCTCAAGCGATTCGTAGGGGAGCATCTTCAGATGCTCCCTCTTGTCGGGAGGGTCTGAAGACCCTCCCCTACGCATAATGACCAACACAAACCTTTCAAAAAATGGCAAGAGTCGAGTTTAGAGCCTCTGACAGAATGCCGATTCGTAGGGGAGCATTTTCAGATGCTCCCTCTTGTCCTTGCCTCCTCGTAGGGGAGCACCTTCAGGTGCTCCCTCTTGTCGGGAGGGTCTGAAGACCCTCCCCTACGCATCATGACCAACACAAACCTTTCAAAGAATGGCAAAAGTCGAGCTTAGAGCCTCTGACAGAATGCCGATTCGTAGGGGAGCACCTTCAGGTGCTCCCTCTTGTCGGGAGGGTCTGAAGACCCTCCCCTACGCATCATGACCAACGTAAACCTTTCGAAGAATGGCAAAAGTCGAGCTGAGGTATCCCGTCAGGATCGCGTGCAGAAGAGATTCACCTTCCACGATGGGTCTGACCGGCGAAGCATGTCCGAGCTGAGCGGCCCGAGAGAGCGCGACTCGTCATTGATGGCTTGAATCGAGAAGCCCAGTTCGCGGATTTGCCGCACGAACGCGTCCGGTGGAGTGCCGCCGCTTCGCAGCAACACGGGAGCAAGCTCCAACAAGAGGACCAAGTCGCGATTCCGGCTCAATGTTTTTTTCATTCCCTTGAGCGCGTACGGTTCATGGCCTTCGATGTCCATCTTGATGACATCAACCTTTTCGGAACCGATCTCGTCGTCCAGGGCGACGCATTCGACCTTAAGTTCTCCCTTCGTTCGGATGTCAGGGTGCGGATACAACCCGTGTGAGTGCGAGCCCTCGGAAAGCAGGATGGATGCCGTGCCCGACTCCTCTCCCACGGCTTTGGGCACAATCGTTACGATTCCACCGCACTCATGCAGGTCGATGTTGCGCCGCAGGACCGTGAGATTGGTGGGGACCGGCTCGAAGGCAAGCACTCTTCCCTCCGCACCCGTCTTCCGGGCCGCGAGGACCGAGAAGTAACCGAACTGAGCGCCGACATCAACCACCCGGGCGCCGCGCCGGACGCTCTCCGTGAAAAGCTGCGCGGTGAACGGCTCGTACGGTTTCGAATGATAGGCGTCGAAGTCGGCCGTGTCCGCGTAGACGTACAGGGGAACTTCGCCCACGCGGGTGAGAATGAGGCTGTCGCGCGCCAGGAGCCGCAAGAGGACCGATCGACCCCTCCGTTTGAGAATCCGCACGATTCTTGAGCGTCCCAACAGCGTCTTGTTCAAAGAGAGGTTCAGCGCCTTGGCGGACTGGAGAATGCGCCCTCTGACCATTCGCGCAAGATAGCCTACCGAACGACGGGGTTCAACAGTCCCCGGAGGTGGACGTGGAATATCGGACTTGCTACAAGGTCCCGATGCGGTCGCTTCGGAACGTGATGGCCCCGGGTAGTGTCGAGAGCCCGGCAGGCGGCAGAGGCCTCGGTTCTTCCACGGCGACGAGGGCCGGAGCCGTCGATGGGCTCGTCCAACTGCTGGCCGCACTCGTTCTCACCTGGCCCCTCGCGCCTCACCTCTTCGATCGCCTTGGAGGGAACGCTGGTGATCCCCTGCAAACGCTCTGGTCTTGGTGGTGGCTGCACGATGCCATCATGTCGTTGAAGAATCCCTTCTTTTCGGACCACGTGTACCATCCCCAGGGGGCGACGCTGATCTTCCAAACATTCGACCTCCCAAGCGCGGCGATCGCCTTCCCGTTTTGGGGGGTGCTGCCTCCTGTAGCGATTTACAACGTCGCGGTTCTCTTTGCGTTCATTCTGACCGGGTATGGGATGGTGCGGCTGCTCCGCGAGCTTGGAGTGGACCGGTTCACCGCGCATGGCATGGCGATCCTTTTCTCCGCCACGCCCTACCACATGGCGCACGCCATGGGCCACCAACAGCTGGTCAACATGGGCTGGATCCCGCTCTTCCTCGTGCGCGCGCACCGGCTGCTCGCAGGGCGCGGGACGCTTCGCGACGGCGTGTGGGGCGGATTCCACCTGGCTCTGGCCACCCTGGCAAGCTGGTACCACCTCCTGTTCGTCATGGTGTTGATCCCCTTTCTCGCTCTCCACGCACTGATCGCCCATCGCCGTACGGTGGCGACCGGACGTCTTTGGGGACGGCTCGTGTCGCTCGGGGTCATCTTCCTCGCGTTGGCGGGTCCGCTCCTGCGGGCGGTGATGATCGAGCGGAACAAGGAGCCCGTTGAGGGCGCCCACGATTCGGCCGAATACTCCGCCGATCTGGAGGCTTTCTTCATCCCGAATGAAATCCAAGCGTGGTCCCGATGGACAGGGGCGAAGGCGCGGCAATGGACGGGGAACAAGGCGGAAACCGCTGTGTACACAGGGTACGTTGTCCTGACCGGCGCAATCGCCGGGATCGTCCTCGGGGGGGGGGCAGCGCGGGTCTATGGCTTGGCGGGTCTTGCGGCGGCCGTCCTCTCAATGGGTCCCTACCTGCAAATCGGCGGCGAGATCCACCGCGACGTTCGAATGCCCTACCTGATGCTGGAACGGCTCCTGCCTCCCATTCAGTTCATGGGCGTTCCCTCCCGGCTCGGGTACGTCATGTACCTGGGGCTCCTCGTCTCCATGGGCCTCGGCTTGACCCGGCTGTGGGAGAAGCGGATCCGATCCGGCCAAAATCGGAAAGCGTTCGTTTTGGGCATCGGCGTGTTCTCTGTGGTGCTCCTCGAATACGCCCCGCGGCAGATTCGGACCACCCGTCTCCAGGTCCCGGCGCCAATGCGGGAATGGGCCCAGGATACGGATTCATACGCCGTGTTGGACCTATCCGACCCTTACTTGATGTTGTGGCATGCCATGCATCACCGCAAACCCATCGTCGGAGGCAATCTCTCGCGAACGCCCGAGCGATTGAGCGGCTGGTACAACGCCCTGGAGATGGTTCAGGCCACCGACCATCCGACGCCGAGGCCCGCGCCGATCTTCACGCGCATCGATCCGGACGTTTCCTTCGATTGGGGCGACGGTTCGCCGGACCCGCGGTTGGAGCCGGATGGGTTCCGCATCGAGTGGTCGGGCTACCTCAAAGTACCCGCCGGCGGAAACTGGATCTTTCACGTGGCCTCCGACGACAGCGCCTCGCTTTGGATCGACGAGAAACTCATCGTGGAGATCCCCGGTGTTCACCCCTTGGAATGGAAGTCCGGTCGGGTGCGCCTCGAAAAAGGGCGTCACCCGATCCGCCTCAACTACGAGGAAGGCACGGGCAAGGCCGGCGTGATTCTCCAGTGGGAATGGCCGGGCATCGGCCGACTGGACATTCCGGCTGAAGCCTTGACCACCGATGATGGCAAGCCCGGCCTCGAAGGCACCTACTCCAAGTTCGTGGCAGGATGCGGCAGGGATCCCCAAGGCATCCTCCGGCAATTGAGAGACTTGCAGGTCCGATATGTCGTGACCCGCGATGGCGGCGACGACACCTGCGTTGCGACGGACCTCGGAATGGAGAAGACCTACGAAGGAGAAGGAGTCCGCATCCACCGCGTCGGCTCGCCTTGAACCGTGAAAGCCCATGCGCCGGCTGTTTGTAAGCACCGGGAAGGTGGAGTAGATTTCCCGACAAGAACGAGCCGCCACTCCTCATGGACGCCACCAAACAAATCCGTGATTTTTTCGAGGAGGTCTCGCCCGATTTCGCTGGAAGTATCCACCCGTATGCCGCGCGAAGGCGGGGTGAGGCGCTCAGCCTTCATGCGAAGGGAGACATCCTGGAAGTCGGCTGCGGATCGGGGGCTGTCACCACCCACCTCGCTCGCAAAGGGAGGGTCGTGGCGGGCGATGTGGCACACGGCATGGTTCGGCAGACGTGCGCGTCGCTCCGCGTTCCCGGCGTGGTCTTCGACGGGTGCGCCTTTCCCTTCCGCGACCATTCCTTCGATACAGTGGCCTGCGCCGAGGCGATCTACTATCTGAACCGGCCTCTGGATCTCATACGGGAAGCCCATAGGATTCTGCGGCCCGGCGGCCTCCTGGCCCTGACGTGTATGGTCGGGTTCTGGCAGCGGGTGGATCGAACAAGAATCCGTCTTGGGCGCCTTGGCCTGTGGATTGGGTCGGAGGTCCCTCCGCTTCCAAACATCCTGCCGCAGCATGAGGTGAAGAGGGGAATAGTGGAACTTGGTTTTGCACTCCAAGAAAGTCGGCCGATGATCCTGTTTCCTTCCGATCGTCTCGACGGCCTTAACCGGTGGTTGGAGAGGACTCCGCTCGGCCGAGGTGCTATTTTCTGGGTATTGACCGGTGAGAAAAGATAGGGCTTCCTCCATCCGTTTTCTGGCTCTTGCGTGGCTTGGCCTCGTGATCGCCGCGGGGAGCATCTGGATCGTGCTGGACAATTCGGGACCCGCGGCATGGGATCAGAGTCGCCACGCTCGCAACGCCCTGGCCATGCTCGACATCCTCCGCGATGCGGGAGGCCGGCATTCGCTATTCGACTTCCTTTACTACTACGATTTCTACCCGCCCCTGAGCTACCTCCCAACGGTTCTCTTTCACCTGATTTTCGGACGGGAATACGACGTTGCGTGCTTCTCCACTCTTCTGTTCTGGATACCGCTTCTATTCCTATCAACCGTTGCCGTCGGACGCCGGCTCATGGGCGCTCGCGCGGGCTGGCTGGCGGGATCCGCGATCCTTTGCCTTCCCAGCGTCGTAGCCCTGTCAAAAGACTACCTCACCGACCTCCAGACCGGTGCAATGACTTCGGTGGCGATGTGGGGGCTATTGCGGTCGAATCTTCTGTTGACCCCCCGCAGATCTCGTGTGGTGCAAGCCGGATTGATCCTTGGGGCCTGCATGTTGACGAAGTGGTCCATGCCCGCCTTCCTGGCCGGCCCCGTCCTGATCGCTTCGATCCGAGGGCTGAGAAGACAGCCTGCCCGATTCATCGGGAATGCAATGCTGGCCGGCGGGATCGCGGCCTTGATGGTCTTACCTTGGTATTTTCCGAATCGGCGCGACATCGTCCGCGCTCTCTTCTTCTCCGTGGAATACGGCGGGGATTTGGGCTACCCGGACCCTCTCTCACTGTCATCGTTCCTGTGGTATGCCCGCGCTCTTGTGGAATCGCACCTCACCCTGCCGGTCGTCATCCTGTTTGCCGGCGGCATGGCGGTTCTTGCGAAGCGGCGGAAGCCGGTTCTTGTGCTCTTGCTGCTGAGCCTGAGCCTGTCGTGGCTCGTGCTCACGGTCATGCGAAACAAGGAAGCACGATTTGCGATGGCTTTCCTTCCCTACGTCTGCTGGGTGATCGCGGGCACCCTGTCGCGACCAAAGCAGAGGACTGGAGTCTGGGTCGCCGGAGTTCTGGCTGCTGTGGGTGTTTTTTCTCTTTCGGGAGTCCTGTTTCGCCTGCCGGTCCTCCCCGAGCGGGTAGGCGGTGGATTCTACACACTGCTGAATCAGGAGCCGTACTGGTGGTCACAACCTCCAGCGGCCGTTGCGCCTGACCCCGCGAAAGAGGCCGAGCAACTGTTTCGAAGTCTCTGGACATGCCTGCGGCCAAGGGAACATCCCCAAGCAGGGGTAGTGGATGTACGGCTTGATCACACGAGAATCGATCCCTACAGGATCGACTACTACGCCGTTCTCAACCATAGGGCGGTAAGGGTTCTGATCGGACCGGATGCCCCCTTCTTGGACAGCAGGGGCTGGCCGCCGGCGGGCCCGGGGGGTGCGGAATTTGTGATCGTCCCCGGGCGCGATACTGAGGTTGAGGATTATCAGCCTTTGGCTCTACTCCATAATCCAGGAGGGATCCTCGGTGGGGATGTGAAGTTGATGAATTCAACTCAGGTGTTAGGGGACTCGAAATCGCCGCGCGTCGCGGCCTTGTTTGCCGATCCTGAATACAATAATGCCGCGTGCCTCCTCTCTTCCCGAATTATTGAGACCGCCGTGTCAATGGGCGGGCGTTCGGGCCTCCAATTGGAGTGGATGGTCGGCTCCCGTGGGGTGGGACACCGCTTTGAGTATGTGCGCCAAGTTCAGGCCAATGGCCCGTCGCCCTTTCGCCTTGAATGGATCGGCCCCTCGACATGGGCGACCGGCGAGCGCAAGACGGAAACGGTCCAACTTCAACTACCCGATTCCATCACGCCCGGAGACTACGATCTGGTGCTATCCCTGCTTAGACGACCCAAGAGACACGACGAGAAACCGCTCCCAACCCGCTTGGTCGTGATCGGTAAGTTGGCGGAGAGTTCAGCCGTCCCCCTGGGTCGGATCCGAATCCGATAGTGGCCGAGTTTCAGTGTTCGAGCCGGTGAGTCAAACGCGGCTTGAATGAGAATATGCGGCGGCCTCCCGATGGATCCAGCGTCTTGAAAAAGGTCGGGAGAGGATTATTGAAGAGAAGTACGTTCGCGGAGCGCCCGATTTGGTGGTTGAGGTTCGCTCACCGACACACCTGGACCGGGATCGGGTAGTCAAGAAGAAGCTGTATCACAAGTTCGGCTTGAAGGAGTATTGTGTTCTGTCCCGGAGCTTATGTCCCAGGTCCCCCTGGGGTAAATGGGTTACAGTTTTCGGTCCCATGGGAGGTCATTTCATGGCCTCTGGCAATCATAG
>JACPAV010000047.1 GCA_016180645.1 Nitrospirota bacterium
GGATCTCTTCTTCCGTATTGCCCGGCGGGACATATGAAAAGGGGACGGGCTTGAAAGGCGATTCGGTGAACGTGGAGGTGGAAATGAAGTTCTCGTAGATGCCCTGGATGAAAAGCCTGCCCTGGCATTTGGCGATCTCATACAGTTCCGTCCCGGGATAGGGAGTGGCGTTATTGTAGCGGACCAAGTCGATCTTCAGATCGTTGCTGAGTGTGACGCAGTCCATTCTGTCCTTGTGCGTGTCACCCGGCAGGGCGTAGATAAACGTCGCGCTGACGTGATAGCCGATCTTCCTTGCGATCTGGACGGCGTTGACGCAGTCTTCGACCGTCTCGCGCTTCTTGATGGTCTTCATCATCTCCGGATTGGCGGTCTCCATGCCGAAAAAGACGCTGTGGAACCCCACGTCAAAGAGGTCCCGCATCAGTTTCTCGTCCGCATTGTCCCCGCGCGCCTGGAAAGTGAAGTTCATCTTTTCATGCAGGCCTTTGGCCCGAATCTCGTTGATCAGTCTGTATATCCGTGGTTTGCTGACCAGGAAATTGTCGTCCAAGAAAGTAACGGACCTCTTGCCGTACTTGGTGTAGAGCTCCTCAAGTTCTTGAACGAGAATGTCCGCAGGCCTGTAACGGTATTTCTTGCCCGTGGTGATCCTGTTGCTGCAAAAAATGCAGTCGTAGGGACATCCCCGCGAGCTCATGATGAAGCCGAGATCGTATCTTTTGTTCGTGAACAGATGGTAGGGGAAGGGAGGTTCGGCGCTCAGGTCCTTCATGGCCGGGGACATCTTGTTGTGAATGATCGCACCGTTCTTCTTGTAGGAAAGGCCATCGATGCTCGAAATGTCTGTTCCAGCTTTGACGTGTCTGTAGAATTCAGCAAGCGGGCGTTCCCCTTCACGCCTAATCACGGCGTCGATATGATCATACGCCAGCACCTCGTCGGGAAGAGCCGTGGGGTGAATGCCGCCGAATACGATCTTTGAATCCGGATAGAGTTGCCTGAGCTGTTTCGAGAGTATCACCGCGTTCTTCAAGGCGGCTGTCAGCACGCTGAACCCGAATATATATGGCTTTTCCATTGTCTTGACGTGTTCCGCGACACGGTCCAGCACATGGTCCTCGACCTGCTCGTCCAGGCATGCGGCCCGGATACCTGCGCGTTCCAAAGCTGAGATCAGAAAACCTACCCCAATGGGTACGGATATGGGAAGGAATCGCTGGAAGACTTTGGCCGCGTCTTTGGGAGATGAGTTTATCAGGATCATGTCGGGCTTCGTTGGGACGCGAAAACCCCGTAGAAGCTTACCGCGGCCAGATCACCGAAGGTGCCTACCTTCCGGGTGAACGGCCTTCCCCTGAGTTTTCTCGCGCCCTGACGTCCCTCTCCGAGCGGACCCATCCACAGGGGTCCTCGTTTTCCTCATTACGCCCATGTCTTCCAAGGCGCTTGCCCTCGGGCCCAGATGTCATTGAGGAGGAGGTAATCCCGGTGGGTATCCATCGCCTGAAAAAATCCGCTATGGCGATACGCCGCCAACTGTCCGTCCTCCGCAAGGCGCCTCAGGGGCTCCCGTTCAAGCGCGACGCCGCCGTCAAGATAGTCGAAGATCTTCTTCCCGAAGACGAAAAATCCTGCGCTCACCCACCCCTCCAACTGCGGCTTCTCCTGGAAGCGTCTGACACGGTCCTGCTCCCCGAGCTCAACCACGCCCCAGCGCGAAGGGGGTCGGACGATCGTCACCGTCCCGATCCGGCCGCTCCGCCGATGAAAATCCAACAGGGCCTCCAGATCAAGATCGGCCAGACCATCTCCGTAGGTCAACATAAATTCATCCTCATCGATGTATTTCTCAATCTTCTTCACCCGCTCCCCTGTTTCCACGGTCGAACCGGTGTCGGCCAGAGTCACCCGGAAATCCTGTTCATCGTGGGCCCCAAGGAACTGCACGTCTTCCGTATGTCCCAAGCGGATTGAGAAATCGTTGTTCATGGCCTCGTAGTTGAGGAAGTACTCCTTGATCATGCTGCCCCGGTAGCCCAGGCAAAGAACGAACTCCCGGAACCCCTTGTGGGCGTACAGCTTCATGATGTGCCATAGGATGGGCCGCCCTCCGATCTCCACAAGGGGTTTGGGCCGGAACTCGGTCTCTTCACGCAAGCGAGTTCCGAGCCCACCGCACAAGATGACAACTTTCATGTTTCGTAACCGTTCAGCCTTTCTTTCACATGCAGGCTCTGAAAAGTCAACGCGACGGCCGGTTGAAAGTCACACGGGGGGCGCTTACACTGGCCTCGCAAACCGATGGGACCCGACACTCCCCTGATTTCGATTGTTACTCCTTCCAAAAACCACGGGCGATTCGTCGAGGAAACAATCCGTTCGGTCTTGGAACAGGACTATCCCCACGTCGAGTACATGGTCCTGGACGGCGGCTCGAAGGATGGAACCGTCGATGTCATCCGCCGCTACCAAGACCGATTGGCGTATTGGGTCTCGGAACCCGATGGAGGGCAAACGGATGCCATCAACAAGGGGTTCGCCCGGGCCAAGGGGGAATTCCTAATGTGGCTGAATTCGGATGACTTCCTCCTTCCCGGGGCGCTCCGCGCCGTGGCTGAAGGCTTCAGCTCCGATCCGGAGGTCGGAATCATTCACGGCGACGCGATCACGATCGACGAGGATGGGAACCGGAGAGGCGTCACCCGATCCGGCCCCTTCACGCTCGAAGGACATATCACGGGCAAAGGCCCCTTCATGGTCCAGCCGTCCGCTTTCATGCGCAGGAAGGTCATGGAATCGATCGGCCCCCTCGACGCGAGCCTGAGGTACGCCATGGACTATCAGGTCTGGTTGCTCGCCGGCTACCGCTTCAAGTTCCACTATCTCCCAAAGGTGCTGTCCGTCTACAGGGACCACCCGGGCACCAAGCGGTCCGAAATCAACACCCGCTACCATGAGGAAGGCAAGCTCGTGATGGACCGCTTGTTTGCGCAACGTGATCTCCCGGATTCGATCCGGCGACTTGCACCGGATGCCTACCGCACGGCCATCTTCTATTTCATCGTGTGGAACGGCGCGAAAGGAACCACAGACTTCTTGAAAGAGTATTGGTCCAAGGCCTGGGAAGATTCCCTCCTCACGCCTTCGCAGATTGAAGCGCTGGGCGCCTGGACAAGCCTGAACGGATTCCAGCGTTCGAACCAGGCCGATGCCATCGGCGCCTGTCTGGCTCTCCACCGCGGTTTGGCCGGCCGGTTTCCAGAAGCCGGCATCGCGGACCCGGAAGCGTGGGCTCGGAAAGGCACAGCCGATTTCCTGCTGGATCTCGCGGCCCAGCAGAGGGACCGCGGCCGGCGGCGCCCGGCCCTGCGGCTTCTTCGGGAAGCCTCACGGCTACACGCGGGGATCCTTCTTCGGCCGCAAACGCTTGGACAGCTCGTGAGATGCCTCATTTGAATCGCGAACTGCGGGCAGAGCTTGACTTAGTGCGTCTAACAGAATGCGTAGGGGAGGGTCTTCAGACCCTCCCGACAAGAGGGAGCATCTGAAGATGCTCCCCTACGAATCGGCATTCTGTTAGACGGGGGTCGCTGGATCGAGCCGTGCCTCACGGGATTGCTCGGTAGCCGGCACCCCACACACGTCATCGTCGTAGACAATAACTCGACGGACGGGACGCCGAAGACCATTGCGGAAAAGTTTCCCCAAGTCGAGTTGCTCGCGCAGCCCGTGAATACCGGCTTCGGAGGCGGGAACAATATCGGATTCGCGCGGGCCTTGGAGTTGGGCGCTCGATATGTCTTCGTATTGAACGTCGATACCCAGGTTCCGGCAGACACCATCGGAACGCTCATCCGCTTGGCATCATCGAATGACGATTACGGGATCATCAGCCCGATCCATCTCAATTACGAAAGCACCCGTATCGACACGCTTTTCGGATTCTTCCTACATCGCGCGGGTCTGGCGGATTTCTTTTCCGACCTCTACCTTGGGAGGGCTAGAGACCTCTATCCGATCTCCTTTACGCCCGCCGCAGCTTGGCTCATGACCCGGACCGCCCTCGAGAAGGTGGGCGGTTTTGATCCCCTTTTCCACCCCATCTACGGAGAAGACGATGATCTGTGCAATCGGATCATCCATCACGGCTTCAAGATCGGGATCACGCCGCGCGCAACGATAGGCCATTGGCACGGGAGTCACTCTTCCGAAACCCCCGCCACCCATATGAGCTTTCGAAGAAGCTACCGCTCCTGCTACGGCGAGTGGGTCGCCCATCTCAAGAAGCCGGGGGGATCGTTCTTTCTGCACTACCTAAGTTTGCTGAGGGTTTGTATGACCGAATTCGTCTCCGCTGTTCTCTACCTGAACCCACGGAAATTTGCCGTGTCTGCTCTCACCCTGGGGGTGGTTTCGCTCAGAATGGGAAGAATCTTTCACCATCGCAAAAAGTGCATGACCGAGCCGGGCGTGTGGCTGGATGGGCTTGGGGTCAAGTCTTGAATTGATACGGCTATCGGACGACCGCTCAACCAAGTTGTCTCAAGTCAAGACTTGACCCCTATGCTCCATTTCTGCACCTACTTCGATCACCGGTATCTCGCCCGGGCGCTCGCGCTGCATCAATCCCTCAAGAGAGTCTGCCCGCCGTTCCAATTGTGGACCCTCTGCATGGATACGCCCAGTTTCGACCTTCTCTCGAAATACGCCCCTCCCGAAATACGGCCGATCGCGCTGGACACCCTGGAGCGAAGCCATCCTGAGCTGCTCGAAGTCAAGAAGAGCCGGTCGCCGGTCGAGTACTATTTCACATGCTCGCCTTTCCTCCCCTATTACATCCTGTCCACCGAGCCGGAGGTGGACCTGCTCACCTACCTGGATGCAGACCTTTTTTTCTATTCCGATCCGGCCCCGCTGTTCGAGGAAATGGGGAAAGGCTCCATCGGGATCATCGGCCACCGGTTCCCCCCCCATCTGAAAGGACTTGAAGCCTACGGAATCTACAACGTCGGCTGGCTCTCGTTCAGGAAGGATGAGCGGGCCCTCGAATGCCTCCGTTGGTGGAGCGCTCGCTGCATGGAGTGGTGCTACGACCGCCCGGAGCCGAACCGTTTCGCCGACCAGAAATATCTGGACGATTGGCCGAGCCGGTTCGATGGCGTCGTGGTGCTCCAGCACAAGGGGGCCAACGTGGCGCCATGGAATGTGGGAGGGTCAAACCTCAACATGGACGGTACCGCACCGTTGGTGGACGGCGACCCCCTCCTCTTCTTTCATTTTCACGGTCTGAAGCATCTCGCGGGCAGAATCTACGATCCACAGTTAGGCCGCTACCACCTCCATCTCAACCATGGACCCCTTCGCGCCCTGTATCGAAACTACATCCGGGCCTTGCAGGAAGCGGCCCGTCAGGCGCCCCTCGAGGCTCATACCCAAGCCCTCTCGGCCTCCGCACGGGGACAGGCCGATCTCTCGACCGTCAGCGCCGGGTCCGGGGGCGTCAGCCTCCCCGTGGCTCTGAAAACATTACTCCGACATGCGAAAGGAGTCCTCGCCGGAGATCTGATCCTCGTACGTTAGTCGAACGCCGCTCCACTAGAAATCTTACCCCCGCATCTCTATGATGTATATCCCAACGACCATGGCAGGACACGTATTCATCACCGGTGGCGCCGGCTATCTCGGCTCCATCCTCTGCGAACGCCTGCTCCAGGGGGGATATCGCGTCACCGTGCTGGACAACCTTATGTATGGGCAACACAGCCTCTTCCACTTCTGTGCCCATCCTCAATTCGATTTCATCTACGGAGACGTTCGCGACCGGAAAACTCTGGAAAAACTGATCCCCAAGGCCGATGTCCTTATTCCGTTGGCCGCCATCGTGGGCGCGCCGGCGTGCGACCGCGACCCGCGACTCGCCGCCGACGTCAACCTGGAAGCCGTGCGCACCCTTAACAAGCTCCGAAGCCCTCAGCAGCTCGTCGTCTATCCCACCACCAACAGCGGCTACGGCACTCAGTCCGGGGACATCCACTGCACCGAGGAAACACCGCTCGAACCGATCTCGCTCTACGGCCGAACCAAATCCGACGCCGAAAAGGATCTCCTGAATTCCAAGAACGCCGTCACCTTGCGGCTGGCCACCGTCTTCGGCATGTCCCCCCGTTTTCGGCTCGACCTCCTCGTCAATCATTTCGTCTACGCCGCGGTCACGGACGGCTACCTCGTCATTTTCGAAAAAGAGTTCAAGCGGAACTACGTTCACATCCGAGATGTGGCGGATTGCTTCGTCTACTGCATCGAAAACTCTTCGCGCATGACGGGACGCCCCTTCAACGTGGGGTTGGACTCGGCGAATCTTTCCAAGGAGGAATTGGCGCTACGGATCAAACAACACGTCCCCAACTTCTACATCCACTTCTCCAATGTGGGCAGCGATCCCGACAAGCGGAATTACATCGTCTCCAACCAACGCTTGCGCGAGGCGGGGTTCGAGGCCAGGCGGTCGCTCGACGACGGCATCCGCGAACTGATCAAGGGCTATCGGATGATGGGACGCGGTGAATTCAAGAACGTCTAGCCGAAACGAGGAATGGATCTGACCGCCATGATTCTCGCCGGCGGGCTGGGGAAGCGCCTCCAACCGGTCGTGCCGGACCGGCAGAAAGTATTGGCAGAAGTCGATGGCCGGCCCTTTCTTGCCGTCCTCCTCGATCAAATCGGCCGCGCCGGAGTCCGCCATGCCGTCCTCTGCACCGGGCATAAGGGCGATCAGGTTCGATCCAGCCTTGGGGATCGATTCGGCGCCGTCCAGCTTTCCTACTCCCATGAAACCCAACCCCTCGGAACGGCCGGCGCCCTGCGCCATGCGCTCCCTCTTGCCGAGTCCGATCCCATCCTGGCCCTCAACGGAGATTCATACTGCCAGGCGGATCTTCAGGATCTGGTCGAATGGCATCAACGGAAACACGCCGACGGCACGCTGGCTTTGGTCCAAGTCCCGGATGCCGGCAGATTCGGCCTCGTGAGGACCGACGCCCAGGACCGGGTCATCCGCTTCGACGAGAAAGGCGGCCACGAGGGACCGGGCTGGATCAGTGCCGGAATCTATGTCCTCAGCCGAAAACTGCTCGCCACGATCCCGGAGGGACGGGCCGTCTCCATCGAGACGGAGATGTTTCCTCTGTGGACGAGGGAGCAACTTTTCGGCTTCCGACTGGAAGGCCGGTTTCTGGACATCGGAACACCGGATTCGTACGCCGTCGCTTCGGAGTTCTTCAGGGACCCATCTTGCACAGAATCAGCAACCGTTCATCACCCCCCATCCTCCCCTTCCCCCTCAAGGGGGGAAGGGGAAAAAAATACCCCCTCCCCCTGGATGGGAGAGGGCAAGGGTGGGGGTGGAGACAACCCTTGATTATCAGCCGCACTCCTTATCGAATCTCGTTCTTCGGGGGAGGAACCGACTATCCCGCGTGGTATCGACAACACGGTGGCGCCGTCCTCGCCACCACGATCGACAAGTTCTGCTACCTCATGGTCCGCTACTTCCCACCCTTCTTCGAACATCGATACCGTGTCGTCTGGTCCCGCATGGAAAATACCGCCACGAAGGAGGACATCACGCATCCGGCCGTGCGCGCCATTCTCGATCACCTCCAGATCGATCGCGGCGTGGGAATTCAGCACGACGGCGACCTGCCCGCGCGGGGAGGGATGGGTTCCAGCTCGGCCTTCACGGTGGGACTGCTCCACGCGCTGTACGCCCTCAAGGGACAGATCGCCACGAAGCATCAACTGGCTCTCGAAAGCATCCACATTGAGCAGGAGGTCCTCAAGGAAACGGTGGGTTCTCAGGACCAAGTGCTCGCCGCGCACGGTGGGTTCAACCACATCTCTTTCCTGCAAAACGGCGACGTCGTCCTGAAACCGATGACACTGCCCCCCGATCGAATCCAGGAGCTGAACGCCCATCTCATGCTCTTTTATTCCGGGATCCGGCGGACCGCGGCCAAGGTGGCGAAAACGTACGTCCAGGACATCGAGGCCAAGGAGAAACAATTGCGGCTGCTCGCCGGCATGGTGGATGAAGCCATCGGGATCCTGAACGGATCGGGAGAACTGGACGGTTTCGGAAAACTCCTCCATGAAGGCTGGAAGGCCAAGCGAAGCCTCAGCTCCAAGGTGTCCAATTCGGAAGTGGAGAAGATTTACGAGGCCGCACGGTCGGCGGGCGCCCTCGGCGGCAAATTGACGGGAGCCGGTGGAGGCGGATTCATGCTTCTCTTCGCCGCACCCCGCACCCATTCGCGTATTCGAGAGGCCCTCAAGGGGCTCATCCACGTGCCGTTCAAATTCGAGTACTCGGGCAGCCAGATCATCTTCTACGACGTGGAGGTGGACTACTCCGCGGAGGACCGGGCGCGCAACCATCAGTCCATTCGGGCCTTCAAGGAACTGGGGTCCTAGGCATCATCACCGGTTCGGTAGCGGACATGCAGAAGTCATGCAGGATCTTCGTTGCGGGCGGGGAAACGCTGATCGGCGGGGCCATCCTCCGGCGATTGGAACACGAGGGATTCAAGAAGGTCGTTGGCACGCCGGGTCAGGCACCCAACGGTCGGGATGCCGCAGGATTGGACCGCTTCCTCGACCGGGAAAAACCCGAATACGTGTTTCTGGCCGCGGGAATTTCCGGCGGAATCCGCGCCAATCAGGATCGGCCGGCCGATTTCATCCGCGACAACCTTCTCGTCGAATTCAACGTCATCGACGGCGCCTATCGCCACGGCGTGAAGAATCTCCTCTACCTCGCCAGCTCCTGCTCGTATCCCAAGCACTGCCCCCAGCCGATGAAAGTCGAATCGATCCTCACGGGCCCGCTGGAACCGACCAATGAAGCCTACGCCGTGGCCAAGATCGCCGGTCTCGCCATGTGCCGGGCTTACCGCAAGCAGTACGGCGTCCGTTTCATCCCGGCCGTTCCCGCCGACGCCTTCGGGCCAGGAGACGATTCCGATCCGGAAGGCTCCCACGTGGTTCCGGCGCTCCTGATCAAGATGCACCGGGCCAAAGCGCGCGGAGAGCCCAGCGTGGAGATCTGGGGTACGGGGAATCCCCGGCGCGAATTCATCTTTGCCGACGACCTTGCCGACGCCTGCATCCACGTCATGAACAGCTACGCGGGTGGAGACCCCATCAATCTGGGCGGGGGGACGGAACTCTCCATCCGCGAACTTGCGGAAAGGGTCCGGGACGTTGTAGGTTTCACCGGCCAACTGAGGTACGATACGTCCCGGCCGGACGGCATGCCCTTCAAGGCGCTGGATTCCACCGTCTTGAAACAATTGGGATGGCAGCCCCGGGTGCCCCTGCGCCGGGCCCTTGAAGAAACGTATCAGTGGTTTCTGAAGACCGGCGCGCTCGCATAGCGAAGAGTGGCGTGAAATACTGGGTTGCGGTGTAAAGCATGGAAAAACTAGAAGCCAGATTCTACCGATCGCTGTACCGGATCCGCCGCGTGGAAGAGGAAGTCGCGCGCGTGTATCCGACGGACAAGATCAAGAGCCCCGTTCACCTCTCCATCGGCCAGGAAGCCGTCTCCGTCGGCGTCTGCGAGGCGCTCCAAAAAGAGGACGTCGTGTTCGGAACCTACCGCGGCCATGCGTTTTATCTGGCCAAGGGCGGCGACCTCCGGCGGATGGCCGCCGAGTTGTACGGAAAGGCCACGGGCTGCACCAAGGGCAAGGGCGGATCGATGCACCTCGTGGACGTGTCCGTGGGCGTCATGGGCGCCTCCGCGGTCGTGGCCACCACCATCCCCCAAGCCGTGGGCTACGCGTTCGCCATGAAGGTGCGGAAGGAGAACCGGGTCGTCGTCAGTTTCTTCGGCGATGGCGCCATCGAGGAGGGCGCCTTTCATGAGAGCGCCAACTTTGCCGCGCTCAGGCAAATTCCCGTGATCTTTATCTGCGAGAACAATCTCTACGCCGTCCACACGCCGATCCGCGACCGCCAACCTCCGGTCCCCATCTACAGACGACTGGAGGGTTACGGAATTCCCGCCGAACGCATTGAGAACAACAACGTCGATAAACTTTACGAGCGCGTCAAGGCGGCTGCCGATGAGATGCGCCGCACGCATAGTGGGCCCCGCTTCTTCGAGTGCATGACGTATCGCTGGAAAGAGCATGTCGGCCCGAATGAGGACTTCCAGGCCGGCTACCGCGGACGGAACGAGGCCGAACCCTGGTTTGAGAACGATCCTGTCAGGAGGATGGGGGAAAAACTGGAGGCCGGCGTCCGAAAGGAGATTGAACGGAAGGTGGATTCAGAAATCCGAGAAGCATTCGACTTCGCCGAGCAAAGCCCTTTCCCGTCTGACGAGCAATTGTACACGGATCTCCTGGCGGGCGCCTGAAATGGACCGGACGATCACCTACGCCGACGCCCTGCTGGAGGCCACCGATCTTGAAATGACGCGTGACCCTGCCGTCTTCGTCTTCGGGATCGGCGTCCCGGATTTCAAGGGGCTCTACGGCACCACCCGCGGCCTCCTGCAGAAGTACGGGCCCGACCGCGTCTTCGACACCCCCCTTTCGGAAGATGGACTCACAGGCATGGCCATAGGGGCAGCCCTCGCCGGCATGAGGCCCATCCACGTCCACATCCGGATGGACTTTGTCATCCTGGCTCTGAACCAGATCGTCAACGTCGCGGCCAAAAGCCGCTATATGTACGGCGGCACGGTTAAAGTGCCCCTCGTCATCCGCATGATCATCGGGCGGAGTTGGGGCCAGGGGGCGCAGCACTCGCAGGCCATCCACTCGTTCTTCATGCACTGCCCGGGCCTCAAGGTCGTCGCTCCCAGCACGCCGCACGACGCGAAAGGCTGCCTGATCGAAAGCATCCGCGATGATAACCCCGTCATGTTCGTCGAACACCGGCTTCTTCACTACCAGAAGGGGCCCGTTCCGGATGGCGTCTACACGGTGCCCTTCGGAAAGGCGCGCGTACTGACGCAGGGAACGGACATCACCGTGGTCGGCATTTCCTACATGGCGGTCGAATGTCTGCGGGCGCAACGGTCGCTCCAGGAGGTCGGGATCGGCGCGGAGGTCATCGATCCCATTTCGCTCAGCCCCCTCGACATGGACACGATCGCCGAATCCGTGAAAAAAACCGGGCGGATGCTCGTCGTCGACACGGCATGGACCGCGTGTGGGGCCAGCGCCGAAATCGCCGCCCGCGTAGTCGAACGCCTGGGCGGATCGCACAAGCTCCAGGTCCAGCGCATGGGCTATGCGCCCGTCAACTGCCCCACGACGAAGAATCTTGAAAACTTGTTCTACCCGAATGGGCAGACCATCGCCTCGACCGCCTACTCGATGGTCCATGACAACAAGAAAACGTGGTCCCCCACTTACGTGGAGGCGCCGGAAATCGTACAATTCAAAGGACCCTTCTAGATGGTGAAAAAATATCTTCTCGCGGATCAAACCATTCCCCATGCCGACATCCAGGAACTCATCGCCTGGCTGAACACCCGGCCCTGGCTGAGCCAGGGGCCGCTGGTCAAAGAGTTCGAACGCGAATGGGCGAAATGGCTTGGGACCAAGCACGCCGTCTACGTCAATTCCGGCTCCTCGGCGAACCTCCTCATGTACTACGCTTTCCTCGTTTCGAAGAAACACAAGAACCACCGGGTCATCGTTCCTGCTGTAAGCTGGCCCACCAGCGTCGCTCCGGCCCTCCAGCTCGGCTTCCAGCCCATCATGTGCGATGCGGATGAGGAAGACTTCGGGCTGGACATGGACTCACTCGAAAACCTCCTGAAGAAATACCGTCCCACGGCCGTCACCGCCGTCCACGTCCTGGGGGTTCCGAACAAAATGGACCGCCTCCTCGCCTTGAAGAAGAAATACGGCTTCGCGCTCCTCGAAGATACCTGCGCGGCCTTCGGATCCCGTTACGACGGCCGCATGGTGGGAACGTTTGGCGACATGAGCACGTTCTCGCTCTTCTATGGGCACCACCTCTCCACGATTGAAGGCGGCATGGTCTGCACCGATCGGGACGATCTTTACGACATCCTCCTCCAAATTCGGAGCCACGGCTGGGCCAAAGATCTTTCGCCGGAGACCGAACGGAAGCTGGCCCGCAAGTACAAAGTGATGGAATTCAATCGGCCGTTCACGTTCTACCTCCCCGGATTCAATGTCCGGTCTACGGACCTGAACGCGAGACTCGGCCTGTGCCAGCTCCGGCGCACGGAGCACGTCATCCAGTGCCGCGTCGCGAACCACAAGATCTACCAAAGCCGGTTCACGAAAGCGCCCGGATTCCATTGCCAAAAGAACGATCGCGCGGAGATATGCAGCATCTCGTTCGTCGCTCTGGCGCCCTCGCCGAAGAAACGCGATGAGATCGCCGCGCGCCTCCGGCAGAATCAGATCGAGACGCGGCCCCTCGGCGGCGGCAACATGTCCCGCCAGCCGTTTTGGAAGGATCGGCTCGGCGCGCTCAAGCTTCCGGTGTCCGATCGGATCGCCGCCACCTGCTTCCAGCTCCCCAATCACCCGCTTCTCGAGCCCGAAGACATCCACTTCATCTGCGATACGGTCTTAACCGGGCGACACTAGGAAGTCTGCCGGTGGCCAAAAAGCCGCAACTCGATCTCCTCCTCATTCATCCGGGAAACCGGCAGCGAATCTACCAAGTCTTGGGCCGGAAGCTGTCGTCCGTCGAGCCGCCGGTCTGGGCGGGCCTGATGGCCACCTACGTGCGGCGGAAAGGATACAGCGTCTCGCTGATCGATACCGAGGCCGAGGGCCTTTCGCCGGAACAGGCGGCAGGGGCGGTCGCGGACGCCGCTCCCCTTCTCGTGGCCATTGTGGTGTACGGCCACCAGCCCTCCGCCTCCACGCAAAACATGTCCGAGGCCCTCGATCTGGCCGCGGCGATCAAGCAGAGAACCCCGGAACAGAAACTTCTGCTGGTCGGCGGTCATGTCGCCGCGCTCCCTGAACAAACACTGAAAGATAGCGCCGCCGATTTCGTTTCGAGCGGTGAAGGCCCGGCCACCCTGTCTTCCCTCCTGGAGGCGCTCAAATCCGTATCGCCGAACCTCGGCAAAGTTGCCGGCCTCCTTTACCGGGACAACGCTGAATTGCGGTGGGGACCGCCCTCTCCCCTGATCCAAGAGCTGGATGCCGAGATGCCGGGAATTGCCTGGGACCTCCTCCCGATGAAGAAGTACCGGGCCCACAACTGGCACGCCCTCGGGCATCCCTCCCGGCAGCCCTACGCCTCCGTCTATACCACGCTCGGATGCCCCTATCACTGCACGTTCTGCTGCATCCAGGCCCCCTTCAAGAGCGGCGAGAAGTTCCTCGGGTACAAGGATTCCACCAATACCTATCGCTATTGGAGCCCCAAGACCGTCGTCGACCAACTGGAACTGTTGGCAAAGGACTACGGTGTGCAACACGTCAAGTTCGCCGACGAAATGTTTGTTCTCAACAAGAAGCACGTGGAACCGATCTGCGACATGATGATCGAACGCGGCCTCAACCTGAATATCTGGGCCTACGCCCGCGTGGACACTGTGCGGGATGGGATGGTCGAGAAACTGAAGAAGGCCGGAATCCATTGGCTGGCGTTCGGCATAGAATCGGCCAACGAGCGCGTGCGGGATGAGGCGCGCAAAGGCTATGATCAGGAAGACATCTTCGAAACCCTCAATAAAGTGTGGGACGCCGGGATTCATGTCATCGGGAACTACATCTTCGGCCTCCCGGAGGACGATCTGAAGAGCATGCAGGAGACGCTCGACCTGGCGATGGAACTCAATTGCGAATTCGGAAACTTCTACGCCGCCATGGCCTATCCCGGATCCCAACTCTACAAAACAGCCCTTCAGGAGAAGTGGCCGCTGCCGGAGAAATGGTCGGGGTACTCCCAGCACGCCGAGGACTCACTCCCGCTGCCGACGAAGCACCTCTCTGCGTCGGAGGTCCTCCGTTTCCGCGACCACGCGTTCCATGCGTACTTCCAGAATCCAAAGTATCTGGACATGGTGAGCCGCAAATTCGGTTCGGCGGCCGTCGAACATATTCACTCCATGGCCGCGCACAAACTCGTCCGCAGGTTTGCCTAGATCCAGATGCGGCGCAACGCCGACGTCCCGCTCGTTTCCATTGTCCTCTCGTTCCGGAACGAAGAGGATGTCCTTCCCGAACTGGTCTACCGCCTCACGACCGTCCTGGAAGCCCAGCGCGTGGATCACGAACTCATCTTCGTCAATGACACGTCCACGGATCGCTCCGCGGAAATTCTGAGGGACCGGACCACCACCGATCATCGCATCAAAGTCATCAACATGGCCCGCCGCTGCGGGGTATCCGAATGCGTCCTGGCGGGCATGACGTATGCCGCCGGTGACGCGGTCGTCTACATGGATGCGGATCTCCAAGATCCTCCCGAGGTCATCCCCAAGTTGATTGAGGCCTGGCGGGGAGGGGCCGAGGTGGTGAACACCGTGCGCACCATCCGGGAGGGGGAGCCCCGATACAAACTCTTCCTCACGAAAGTCGCCTACCGGTTGATTCGCTCCGTTTCCGTGGAGCAGCGCATCGAGAGCGAAACCGGGGACTTCAAACTGATTTCCCGTCGGGTGCGTGACCATCTCCTGTCACTTAAGGAGCGACATCCCTACCTGCGCGGCCTCATCCCCTGGATTGGATACAAACAGGTTTCGGTGGAGTATGAACGGCTGGCCCGGGCAGGCGGAGTGACCCATTTCTCCATCTTCCGGTATCTGCTGAGGGACTTGGCCACGCTGAACGGTCCCTCCGGAATGCTCCTGAGGGGCATTACGTCCTTTTCCATCCTTCCGCTCGTCCTTTTTCTGTTCTTGGGAGCGGCGGTCTGTACCGGCGCGCTTCTGGCCCTCCTTGTTTTGGGGATCGGAGTCCTCATGGGCCACCCTTGGCCCGGCTCGGCAGGCTTGGCCCTCAGCCTGACCTTTCTCGGCGGCATTCAACTCGTGGGTATCGGAACCCTCGGTCTCTACCTCGGCCGGGTCTACCATGACGTTCGCGGCCGGCCCGCCTTCATCGTGGAAAGCACGATCAACATCGACAGCAGCGTCGCGCCCTCTCCATGAGGGACCCATCGCCGTTCTCCCTCTCGGTGGTCTTCTCATTCCGCAATGAGCAGGCCGTCATCCCTGAGCTGATTCGAAGAGTCGAGGCGGCCCTCGATCCCCTCACGCCCCATTACGAGCTGATCTTCGTGAACGATGCGTCGACCGACGGCTCCCTGGATCTTCTGGCGGAAAGACACCATGAAGATCCCCACATCAAGGTGATCACCATGTCGCGTCGTTTCGGCGTCTACGAGTGTCTCTTCGCCGGCCTCAACCACGCGCGGGGAGACGCGGTCATCATCATGGATGCCGATCTTCAAGACCCGCCGGAGGTCATCCCTGACATGGTCAAGCGGTGGAGGGAAGGGGCGGACGTCGTCTACACCACCCGGCTCTCCCGCGAGGGCGAGCCGATGGCGAAGATGGCCCTGACGAAACTCGCCTACCGAACGCTTCGGTGGGCCTCCACGATCGACCTACCGGTCGATTCGGGTGATTTCAAACTGCTTTCACGCAAGGTCGTCGCCGAATTCGGGAAGCTGGGAGAGAAAGACCCCTATTTCCGGGGGATGGTGAGCTGGGTGGGATTCAGGCATGCGCAGGTCCACTACCACAGGGAGAAACGCTATGCCGGGAAGACCCAGCGGTCTCTGTTCGGTGGGGAGCCGATCAAAGTGTTCCTCGCCGCGCTGGCTTCCTTTTCCAATCTCCCGTTGCACCTGCCGCTCATTTCCGGCGGAGTCTTGTTTCTGGCCGGCTTGATCCATCTGGCCGCCATCGTCCGGCTCGTGATGGTCGGCGGTGATCCCGCGGCCTGGTCCATCATCGTATGCTGCCTCCTGCTCCTCACGGGGATTCAGGTCGCCCTTCTGGGCCTCGTCGCCCTCTATGTCGGACGTGTCCTCACTGAAGTCCGCGACCGGCCCCGATACATCATCGAGAGCACGATCGGGCTTGACCCTCCGTCTCTCTGAAAATCCCTTGAAATCGAAAATCCTCCCCGCCGATCCGCGCGCCTGCTACCTCGCCCACAAGGCGGAAATCGACCGGGCTCTCCACCGGGTCGTGAACGAGGGGCGGTATATTCTCGGCCCGGAAGTGGAGAGGTTCGAGAACGAATTTGCCGCCTATCTCGGAGCACGCCACGCCATCGGCGTCGGAAGCGGTACGGAGGCCCTCCACCTCGCCCTCCGTGCCCTCGAGGTTGGAAGGGGTGATCGCGTCATTACCGTCTCGCACACAGCCGTGGCCACGGTGGCCGCCATCGAGCTCGCCGGCGCGACACCCCTGCTCGTGGATATCGATCCCCACTCGTACACGATGGACCCGAAGGCCCTCGAGGCCGCGCTGAAAACAACCCGCGGGGCGAAGGCGGTAGTCCCCGTCCATCTCTACGGCCGGCCCGCGGCGCTCCCGGAAATCCTATCCCTCTCGCGCCAACACGGTTTGAAGGTCATTGAAGACTGCTCCCAATCCCACGGGGCGGAGATCGAAGGCCGGAGAACCGGAACGTGGGGGGATGCGGCCGTGTTCAGCTTTTATCCGACCAAGAACCTCGGCGCCCTCGGAGACGCCGGAGCCATCGTCACCAACCAGGGGACCGTGGCCGATCGCGCCCGCCTGCTCCGGGAATACGGCTGGAAAGAACGCTACGTAAGCTCCATTCAAGGGATGAACAGCCGGCTTGACGAAATCCAAGCCGCCGTGCTCCGGGTCAAACTCGGCCTCCTCGATAGGGAAAATGACCGTCGGCGGGCCGTCGCCTCCCTGTACCGCCGGCGACTCGAAGGTTCCCAGTTCGGCCTGCCTGAATCCCAGCCGAAGAGCACCCATGTCTTCCACCAGTACGTCATCCGGACCGACCGGAGGGATGAGCTTCGTGAACGGCTTTCCCGAGAGGGCATCGGCACCCTCGTCCATTATCCGGTGCCCATCCACCTGCAGCCTGCCTATCGCGACCGCATTGCGATGGGCGGAAACGGGCTCGCCAACACCGAGCAAGCCTGCGGAGACATTCTGAGCCTGCCCATGCATCCACATCTTTCCGATGAAGATGCGCACCGCGTCGTCGCCGCTCTCCTCGGCTGACCCGCGCGGGGCTCCGGCCTACCTCAGATCAACGCGCCGTAGGAGGCGACGATTCGATCGCCGTAGCGATCCCACGTGAACCCGGCCGCCGCTCGCGCCGCTGAACGACCCATGCGTCGCGTTTCATCGGGGTGTGTGGCAAACCAATCGATCTTCTCGGCGAGGGCATCGGAATCCCGAATCGGGACAACGAACCCTTCCCGGCCTTCGCAGACAACATCCTCACCCCCGCTGTTCGTGGTGGTCAGAAGTGGAAGACCGCATGACATGGCTTGAAGCTGCACGGCGGCAAACCCCTCGTCCAGAGTGGGCAGGGCGAAGACATCGGCCTGGGACAGGAGACCGGGCAACTCGGCTTGCGGAACGCGAGGTTTGTAGATGAAATGGTTTCGGTATCGTTCCAGCACGGGACGCATTTCGTCGTAGACGCTCCCAATCAACCACAATTCCGCTGATTTCGGGCGGATCTTCCTCCACGCCTCCAGGAGATACGGGATCCCCTTCCCGGCCCTCATCAGTCCGGCATAAATCATTCGAAACACGGAATCCGACTTGGGATGAGATCGGAACCGCGTTGCATCCACTCCGGGAACAACCCGAATGATGGCGTTCGCCGCGAAACCACGCTCCGAAAACGTTCGTTCGGCATAGCTCGAAACCACGGACAGATGTTTCGCCGCATCGTATTCCTTCAAGGAGCGCGCAAGAACCTGGGGCGGAAGCTTGTGATCCAACCCCCACTTCGCAAACTCCTCCGTCAGGAGCGGCCACCGATATCCGTTGTGAGCCGTTCCAGAGTAGAGAACGAAGGGGATGCCCAGTCGGTGCGCCTTCCGCATCGTGAAAAGCGAATGCTCCGCCCAGCCGACGACCAAGTCGTAGGTGCGGTCGACGAACCGGCTGACCCACAGGTCGAATAGGAAATGGCGGGGGTGATACCAATAGTCGGTGTAGTCCATCCCCAAGGCTCTCTTCGCCGCACGGGGGAGACGGTCCAGACCCCGTGTGGCCTCCACCCAAGGCATGATACGGACTCGTGACGGCGTGATGGCCTCGGCGTCCACCCGCCGCACCCACTTCCACAGGATCCCGCTCGCCCGCGAGTAGAACGAGGTCAGGAAAAGCCCAAGGTGCCCACGCCGGTCGAGTTGGCTCGCCAAGTGGAACGCATGAAACTTGCTGGATGCGGCAAGAAGGATCTTCATGAATGGAAGGCGTGAAGCACGGCCTGAACGAAACCGTCCGCGCTTCGACGATGGTTCCAAGACCGAATCTTCCCCAGCGAAGCCTTCCCCATCGACCGCCGGAGCTTTGAGTCCCTGAGGAGACGTTTCAGATAGCCCCCCAGCAATTCGACATGACCCGCAGGGTAAACGAAACCGTTCGCGCCGGCTTCGACCAGATCCTCGGCGCACGGAACCCGATCGCTGGCAATCACCGGCAGCCCGGCGCACATCGCTTCATTCACGGCCAGGCCGAAGGTCTCCCCGGGCCCCGAAGGCATGACGAAGACGTCCGCCAACGCATAGAGGCCCGGCATGGCCGATTGATTCTGGAATCCGGTGAAGACAGCATGGACACGATTGAGGTTCGCCACTCGTCGCCGGAGGTCTTCGCGCAAGGGCCCGTCACCTACAACAAGCAGACTCACATCCAGACCGCACCGGTCCAACGCCTCCAAGACGTCGCCCGGACGTTTTCGTTCGATGAGTTTTCCCGAAAACATCACCATCGGCCGATCCGGGGGAAGATTCCAACGGCTCAACGCCGCCGCCCGCTCCCGGCGCCGCCTCGCGGCTTCGCGGATGAAGAAGTCGTTGTCCACGGCATAGGGCGCAAGAAAAATTCGATCGCGCGGGACGCCATGAGCCTCGTAAAACCGCCGGCTCGACGTGCCGATGGCGGCGCATGCGCCGGCCCGGGAGCAGAGCGCGCGCAGGAGACGTTCACGAATGCCCCCCTTGGGCCTTTCATTCGCGGGCAACCACACACTCTCGCCCGCCAACACGACGGGAACTCCGCGCAGGCGGGCGGCGAGAAAGGCCAGCCAATAGGTTGAAATCGCATAGCCGTGGATGGCCACCACGTCGAACGATCCGCGGACAATCGGAGGGATGACGCCGGGATTGATCAGCCGCCAGAAAAACGCCCGCGAGGGAACAAACGGAAGGGGGGACACGTTCCGTAGGAATTCGTGGTCGTAACCTCCCAGGAGAGGAACATCCCACTTGAACTTCGACCGGAAGTCGGCGTCGAAGCCGGAAGACGGCCCGAAGTTCTCGCAGTAGAGAACCGTGAGCCGGATCTCCCTGCGCGCGGCCAGTCGACGGAAGAAAGGAGCATGGTATTGGACCGGATGCTGGACGATGTAGGCGACTCTCAATTGGGCCATAGATACGCGAGATTTTCCTTGACCCTCTCACCGAACACTTCGAAAGAGAAATTCTCCCGGGCGGTTTCACGCAGGACGGCCGGATCGGTGAGCGAAGACCCCACTCGCTTGTCCAGGATCGATTCAATCGCTGCCGCAATTTCGGGCGGTGACAGGGGGTTGACGAGAAGCCCCAATCTCCCATCCAGCAGGGCATCACGAGATCCATCCCCATTCCCGGCAATGACCGGTTTCCCGCAGGCGAGGGCTTCGAGGTAGACGATGCCGAACCCTTCGAACCGGCTCGGCATCACGAAGACGTCGCAGGCCCGGTAGTACCCGACGCACTCATCGGGCCCGGCCGGACCCGCAAACACGACCCGGTCCCGAACGCCGTCCTCCTGCGCCGCTCGCTCGAGTCTCGCGCGATCATCGCCCTCGCCGACGATGACGTAGCGCAGGTCGGTGAATTTCGGCGCGAGGATCTTCACGGCATGTATGACCTCGGCATGTCCTTTGTATCGTTCGGTGGACGCCAATCGCCCAACCGTCAACAGGACTCTCTTTCCGCTGAGATGGAGGCGCTCAAGAAGTTCGGGAGGCGCCGGCCCCGGCGTGAAAGTGTTGAAATCCGCAGGACGAGGCAGGACGCGGATCTTCGAGGCGTCAACCGGCTGGATGGATAGGATCAAATCCTTCGTAAACCGGCTGGCCGCATGGATCATGCGCGCCCGTCGGATCCCGCGGGACAAGATCCCGCGCGGGGCAAGGGCCAGCTCCCAGGCGTGCGTCTCAAGGATAAACGGAAGCCGCAACCCGTAATGCAGAGTGAGGGCGACCGGCAGGAAGTTGACATGGCCGCACCACACCGCATCCGGTCGGTGGAACACCGCCTGCCCCAGCGCCAGCGTCGCCCATCGGACTTTGGACAGTCCGGAGGGGCGAGGGCCGCCCGCCCTGATCCGGATTCGACCCTGCGAGGCGGGGGGTGTCAGGAGAGCCGTGATTCCGGGTGAACCCCGGAGCAACAGAACCTCCGCATCGAGAACGACCGGCGATGCGCAGACGGCTTTCAGAAGATGGCGCGAGTAGCCCTGGATCCCGCCGGAACCTTCCGAGATTTCCCCAAAAAGAAAAAGAATTCTCACGCTTCAAAGGGTGGCTGCAGTCCGGTCCACCCAGAGCCGCAGGATCACCATGGCCCATACCCGCGCCCACGGTTCCCGGTCTTGGAGAAATCGGCGCCAAAGGCCGGATAAGGCCTCCTGATTCAGCCACGTCAGGCCCGGATGTGGTGAAAGCAGGATTTCTTCAATTCGCTTCTGCCATGGGCCTTTCATCCAGACGGCGATGGGAAAGAAGAATCCCCTCTTCGGTCGACGCGTGATGGACGCCGGTATCTTCCCTTCCAGCGCATCCAGGAGAAGCTTCTTGGGAGGCGCGAGCGATTTCCATCCTTCGGGCAGACCCAGCATCCACTCCACGAGGAGATGGTCCAGAAACGGGCAACGGACCTCGAGGGAATGCGCCATGCTCATCAGATCGGTGTCCCGCAGAAGTTGGTTCAGCATGTAGCCTCGGAGTTCCAGCCACGAGATGGCGTCCATGAGGGATGCCCCTTCGATTTCGGCCGGCGTCGGGATCGAGTCCTGCGTATCCGGGGCGGATGGGAAAAGATTCCTTACGGCCTCCGGAGGGAAGAGCCCGCGCACGGCCTCGTAGGCTCGATGAACCATCGGCTGTCCGTCCAGAAGGATCTCCGCCTTGCGGTACGAGGCCGGCACGATGGGAAGACGCAGAAGAAACCTTCCCAGACGCTCTCCCCCAGGAAAGGCATGGGCGAATCTCGATCCCTTCAGCAATCGAGGCACCATTCTGAAGGATGGATAGCCGCCGAATAGCTCGTCCGATCCCAGTCCGGAGAGCGCCACCTTCACTCCGCCCTCCCTCGCCACCTTCGAGATAAAGTAGGTGTTCACGCCGTCGATGGTGGGCTGGTCCATGGCGCCAACGATCCGGGGGATTTCGTCCCACACTTCGTCGGCGCTGAACGTTCGCGACGTGTGCTCCGTGCCGAACGCCTCCGCCGTGCGCCGGGCCGCGCTGCTTTCGTCAAATCCCTTTTCCGAGAACCCCGCGGTAAAGGTGCGAATCGTCGGGCAACCGGCCATCCGGAGCAAAGCTACAATCGCCGTGGAATCGATTCCTCCGCTGAGGAAAACTCCCACGGGAACATCGCTGACCAATCGAAGCCGGGTGGACTCAACGAGGAGCGAACGCAGCCGATCCAGGGCTTCCCGGTAGGACATGGGATCAATGGCGCGGAGCGAGTTAGGCCAATAGGAACCGGACTCCGTCTTGCCGCCCCTCCAGCGCATCCAGGAAGAGGCCTGGAGAAGTCGGGCTCCTTTCCAGATCGTTCTCCCCTCGTAAACCGAGCCGAATCGGAGAAAACTGAGGAGCGCCTCCGGATCGAGGCATCGCTCGACCACCCCCCCCCGGACGAGTGCCTTGAGTTCGGATGCAAAGGCGAGTGATTTTCCGTTGGAGGCGGTGTACAGCGGTTTCTTTCCCAGACGGTCGCGCGCTAGAAATAGCTCGTGATTTCTCTCACTCCACACACCCAGCGCGAACATGCCCCGAAGTTCGTCCAAACTGCGGACCCCCCTTCGGGATAGACCGGCAAGCACGGTCTCCGTATCCGTCTTGGAACGGAACTCCACCCCGGAGGCTTCCAAGTTCCGGCGCAAGGCTTGGAAGTTGTAGACTTCGCCGTTGTAAGTGCCCTGCTGTCGTCCTTCGGGAGCTTCCATGGGTTGGCGGCCCGCGGCCGAGAGGTCGATGATCGAAAGCCGCCGATGCGCCAGCGCCGCGCGTTTGTCCGCCGAAATGTAGAATCCCTCGTCGTCGGGCCCGCGATGACGCAGAGTTCCTTGCATGGCCTTCACGGCTTCCGGGTCAACCGGAGCCGTCGAAACGAGTCCCGCAATACCGCACATCGAGTTGGGGCTACGGTATCAATCTCTCCGAAGGGCAACAAGCGCCCTTGGAGGGAATCAGCTTTGAACCGGGGTTTCCGCCGTCGAGCGCAGGCTTCGGATTGTCGCGGTCAGGCGGAGGCAGTTGTTTTCTTCCTGAGGATCTGGAAAGCCAAGATGCCGAAGGCCGACAGCCCAAATGCGAAGAGGTTTGCGCGAGTGATGTTCTTTCGCAGGTCGGGCCCCACTTGAGCGCCCGGAAGGGGCGCCGGATCGATCACGATCACCCCCGGCACGATATCCGCGGCCGCCAGCACACGCGTCTCTTCCAGCTTGCGGCCGATCGCCTGGTAGCTGTCGGAAAGGACTTCGTACTGAAGTTTGATCATCCCCAATTGCCGCTCTACCCGTGTGATTTCCGATTCGAGTTGGCGCATCTTGGCGGCGGTCTGCACGCGGTTCTCAATGAGTTCCTTTCGCTTGGCGCTGAGACCGCTCAACGTCTCCTCCAGCTTGATCTTCGATCCCAAAGCGCCCAGGTAGGTCTCATTGATCTCCCGGTCTCCCGATCCGCCTCCGGACGAACCGGACGGCCGCACGGCGGGTCCCTGTCCTCCTACCTGGGTCGGAAAGGCCGACAGATTTCCTCTTATGCTCTCCAGCCTGCCACTGGTTTCGGCGATATCGTGCCCGAGCTTGCTCAGCTCCCTGGCGGTGCCTTCGAGAATGATTTTAGTCTCTTCGAAATCGGACTTTCGGGTCGCCACGCTGAACTTCTTCTCGATGGCATCCAACCGGCCGGCGGTCTCGTCCATCTTGGCCGTCACCGTCGCAAGTGCGGCCTCCAAAGATTCCTGCATGGTTGCATAGCGACTGGCCTTGATCTCGCGGGATGTATTGACAAGGGCCTGCCCCATGAAGTTGGCCATCTTCTGCGCGAGAACCGGGTCCGGGGAGCTGGCGGTCACGTAGAACAGACGGTCCCCTCCCCCCTTGCTGAACCGGATCATCGACTTCAGACTGTCCGCCGAGTAGTTATAGGGCGGCTGATCGAGTTGGAGGCCCTTCACGATTTCCATCATCACCCGGTTGCTTGTGGCGAGCTCCCGGTAGAGATCGGCGCTCAGGGAAAGACCCCCCGGCCCCCCCCTGCTCATGCCGCCGCCCGAGCCTTTGCCTGACGCACTCTCCCCCCCCGACATGGACTCGGACTCCATGATGACCAACGAACACGTGGCTTCGTAATACCTGGGTATCCGCTTTGTTCGCACGACGGTCACCGCCGTCGCCCCCGCCATCACCAGCACGAAAATCCACTTGGCCCGCCAAAGAATCATGAGGTAGTCGAAGAATTTGAAATCCACTTCGGACAGTTCCTCCTTGCGAGGGGTTCGGGGTTCAACCATGACGCCTCCATATCCCACAAAACCGTTCCCTGTTCAAGGCCTCCGTCCGGCCCTATCGACCATGCTCCCACCTTCCGGGAGAGCTCCGTTGGGCGCCATGTTTGGTATAATGCGCGCGAACATGTCCGCATCTTCCCCCGCATCATCCCCAAAGAATCCGGAGGCGATACCGGCCTCTCGTGGCAACCCCCGTAGTCCGGAAGACGTCCGATCCGACAAGTCGTCAATCGGGTCCGCAACCACCCTGATCGATTCGAAGGAGCCCAGGGTGGCACTTGTACACGACTGGCTCACCGGTATGCGCGGGGGAGAGAAGGTCCTCGAGGTGTTGTGCGAATTGTATCCACGCGCAGACCTTTTCACATTGGTTCACGTGAAAGGCTCGGTATCCAAGGTGATCGAAGAGAGGCGGATCGAAACGTCGTTCGTCCAACGGTTCCCCCGAGTGGCCCAGTATTACCGCCACTGCCTGCCTCTTTTCCCCACCGCCGTCGAACGGTTCAATTTGAACGGGTATGATCTGGTCATCAGCAACAGTCATTGCGTGGCCAAAGGAATCATCCCCGCACCGGGTGCATGCCATGTTTCCTTCGTCCTTACCCCAATGAGATACGTCTGGGACGCCTACGAGCACTATTTCGGCGCCGGGAAGGCTGGCCGTACCCGGAGCGCCAAGGATGGCAGCGGAGGGTGCGGCGCCGG
The DNA here is from genome assembly GCA_016180645.1 of Nitrospirota bacterium. Lineage (NCBI taxonomy): Bacteria > Pseudomonadati > Nitrospirota > Nitrospirota bacterium. The sequence continues at coordinate 24,697 of JACPAV010000047.1, forward strand.
GTCCGGCGGGCTGGCCGCCTATGTCATGCCCTTCGTCGCCAACTACCTGAGGATGTGGGACGTGGCCTCGACCGCGCGTGTGGATCATCTGATCGGTATCTCCGGGCACGTGGCCCTTAGGATACGGAGGTACTACGGACGGCATGCGGAGGTGATCCACCCGCCCGTGGATCTCTCCCGTTTCGGCGTTTCGACCAAATCCGACGGGTATTATCTCGCCCTCGGCGCCTTCGCCCCCTACAAACGGGTCGACCTGGCGATCGAAGCGTTCAATCGCATGGGGCGCCGCCTGATTGTGGCGGGGGGGGGGCAGGACGAACGCAGGCTCAGAAAACTGTCCGGTCCCACCATCCGGCTGGTACCGCAACCCGACGACCGGGAAGTCGTGGATCTCCTTCGCGGTTGTGAAGCGCTGGTTTTTCCAGGCGAGGAGGACTACGGAATCGTCCCGCTCGAAGCGATGGCTTGTGGGAAGCCGGTCTTGGCCTATGCAAAAGGGGGAATCCTCGAAACGACGCGTCCACTCGATGGGCCGGGGTCCGCAGGCCCCCCGACGGCCGTACACTTTCAAGAACAGACGGTCGAATCCCTGGTCGACGCTCTCGCGCTGTTCGAAACGAGGAGGGAGGCCTTCGATCCCCTACAGATCCGTCGTCATGCGGAATCTTTCTCCCGCGACGCTTTCAAGATAACGCTCGGCCGGCGTCTGAAGGAGCTGTATTCGCAGCATGTCGAAGCGCTTCGGGCGCACGGGCAGGGCCCACACCCTGCCGCCATCCAAGTCTGACCACGGGCCTTGCAGACCCTTGTTGTCAAGATCGGCGCCATAGGGGATATCCTCATGTCCACTCCTGCCCTGCGCGCTTTGAAGAAGTCGGATCCCGGAGGTCGATTGACCGTCATGGTGGGGCGATCCAGCCGAGTGGCGCTGGAACGGAACCCGGCCGTGGATGAGCTGTGGGAAATCGACGATCGGATCCTCTATCGGGGTGGTCGGACCGATCGCCTGGCCCTCACCCTCCGTCTCACCCTGGAAATCCGCAGGAGGAAGTTCGACCGGGTGTTCGTGCTCCACCGGGACTGGAGATTCAATCTCCTCGCACTCCTGGGCGGCATTCACAGGAGGTATGGGTTCGATCGGGGCGGGGAAGGATTGTTCCTCACCGGGCGGTTCCGGCCTACGGACGGCGCGCACCATGTTCGGCAGTACTTGGGCGTCCTGGAGACGGCAGGCGTGCCGTCCGACGGAATCCACATGGACTATCATCCAGGCACGCCTGATCGGGCGGAGGATCTCCTGACCAGGAATGGAGTTCCACCGGGAAGAGAGCTTGTCGGGATCGCGCCCGGCGGGGCCCGAAACATTCGCGAAATCATGGACACCCGCCGCTGGCCCGTTGAGTTCTATGGAAGGCTCGTAGACTTGATCGTCGAGCGATCGGATTCGGAAGTTCTGGTTTTCGGCGCGGAGAGCGACCGGTTCCTTGCGGGAACGTTTGAAGGGAAGCCGCCCAGAGTCCACCGCCTGTTCGGAAAGACTGATCTTCCCCAACTGGCCACGATGATGAAACAGTGCAGAGTAGTGGTGGCGAACGACAGCGGTCCCATGCACCTCGCGGCAGCCGTGGAGGTCCCGGTCGTTTCGTTATTCGGACCGACCGATCCCAGGGAGAAGTTTCCCCTGAACGACGGCAGCATCCACCTGTGGAAGCCCGAAGGGCTCGCCTGTTGCCCCTGCTATCGGGACGGGAGATTCCCCGCCTGTCCGATTGACGTGGCGTGCCTGCGCCGGATCACACCCGAGGAGGTGTGGGAGAAGGTGAGAGGCTTCCTTCTCGCGCCGGGGAACCGGCAGGAGGGCGGGCGCCGTCTTCCGGTCTGAGACCCGGCACGTGCCTCATCATGCGGCCCTCCTTGGCCGCGGTCAGCGGATGCAGGTGCCGCCCCCGTCCCGGTCGCGGCACAGCGCAACCGACACACCGATCAGAAACCACGTATCCAGCCTGTAAAGGGTTTGGGCGAATTGGTACATGACGAAAAACGTCATGAACAATGCCAGACGATATCCGCGAATCAGGTCGGCAAGGCCCTCATCACGCGCGCGTCGCGCCGCATCACCCATCTTGAGGAACAGGAAAAGAAGGAAAAGGAGAAAGAAGCCGGTGCCGATGATCCCCGTCTCGGATAGCGTCTCAATCCACATGTTCGCGGGCACCAGTCGGTGCCACTCTTTTTCACGATTCCCCTCGCCGATGTTCTTCGCCCACAGTTCTCCGGCCAGATAGCCGCCATAGTTCCCAATCCCCACGCCGAAAAACGGATTCTCCCTGATGATCCGGGCCCCTTCCCTTACGGTTTGAAGGCGAGGCGCGGAAGAATACGGTTCCGTCGGATCGAAGGCGGCGGATCCCAACCGGAGAAGCGCATTCTGGAACCTCTCCGGAAACGTCGCGGTGCCGGCGGCCACCGCGGCCGCCAGGAGCAGCAGGACACCCCACCGCTTGAAAGCCAGGAGCGGGGATCGGACCCACACGAACATGACGAGGAGGCACAGGGCCAGCCACCCGGAACGGGAGGTGGATAGAAAGGTCGTGAGGGTGAGAAATCCGAGCAACAGGGGAACGGTCCAGCGACCAAACGGGGAGCGACCCTTGACCCAGAGGTACGCCAGGATGGAGAGGGCTTGGATGCTGAAGAAGGCGTAGTATTGCGGTTCGTAGTGGAAAGCGTTGAGCCGCGGCCACCCTCCAAATTTCTGCGCGAGGAAAGGCAGCTCGATTCCCCCGGCCGTGTAGGCCACAACCTGAGCGAGGCCGTAGACCGCGGCCATGACTTGGGAGGCCAGGAACACCTTCGTGATCCAATAGACGCGTCCCGGGGTTCGAACGAACGTGAAGACCCCCGGCAGAATGACCAGCAGGTCGAAGCAAAACCAGCCAAGATAGCCGACGCTCTTCTTGAGGTTGAAAGTGGAGATGAGACTCAACGTGAGGACAGCTCCAAATGCCAGCAAAGGGGCGAACAGATCTGGCTCCGGCAGCCGGTAGGCATCTCCCCTGCGAGCCAACCGATTCAGGATGAGTCGCGAAGCGAGAACCAATCCGGCGATGTGTGAGAGCCGCACCGTAAACCCACCCACGTCCCGCGTCAGGAATTGATCCAAGGGCAACCCCAATACGAACAGGGCCATGGCCGTGAACTCGGAGGCAAGGAGCCACCCGAGCACGGCAAGGACGGGCAGAAAAAGCGTTACAAACGGGTAGAACACCCCCGCAACGGTTCCAAGGACGATGGTAACGGCGGTCCGACGCCTACGGCCGGGGGATGGAGCCAACTCGAACGGCTTCCCTGACGAAAATGTAAGCGAGATAGAGGAAGAGCCCCGCCACCAGCCCCATCCCGGCGTTGAGCCGAAGATCGGGTTTGATGGGTTTTTCAGGCCGGTAGGGAGGGCTCACGATTTGAGACCGGCGGCTCATGAATTCGGAATTCTCCAGCTGCACTTGGCGGAATTTCTCGCGCAGTTTTGACACCAAGGATTGCCTGCTTTCCATGTCGACGTTGAGGGCCACCATCGCGGAGTCGGTTTTTCCGGATCTGCGGTATTCCGCCAAGGTTCGCTTGAGATCGGCCAGTTCACTCTCGGCCGAGGTGATCTGTCCGGCGAAATCGGACTCCCAGTTCTTGCGGATCGCGAGAACATCGCGATACTCGTTGTTGTGCCGCTCGATGGTCCGTTCCGCAATGGCTTCAGCGAGGCGGAGGGATTCTTCCGGAGTCGGGCCTCGGACGCCAACGGTGAATACGGCCATCCTTTCGAGATCCGAATGCTCCGGACGGATGGGACGAATGCGTTTCTTCAAGGTATTGACGTCGCCCTTCAATTTCAGATCGGTAGCTATTCCTTTCAGAAAAGCCGGACTCGTAATAATTTCTGCCAGTTCCGGAGCCGATTCAGAGAGGATGGCGCGGTTGTAGGACCCCCCCTGACTGCCCTCGAACCAAACGCGACCGAGACGCAGAGTAAAGTGCGTCTCGTAGGTCTTGGGCAGTACCCAGGACAATGCCAGTGCGACTCCACACGCAATGACCCCGCAAAGGATAAGCCTTACTTTTTCCCCGGAGAGGGCATGAAGGTAGCCGGATAAATCGAATGATTCCTTCTCAGCGTTCATCTTCGTTGGTGCATGGCCGGCATCAAATGGCGGCAGGAGTATAGCCATGACCCCGCGGAGTCGCAACTTGTTTTAGTCGGCGAAGGCCCGTGTCCGGAGGGGTCCGACCCAGAGCCTCTGACAGAATGCCGATTCGTAGGGGAGCATCTTCAGATGCTCCCTCTTGTCCTTGCCTCCTCGTAGGGGAGCACCTACAGGTGCTCCCTCTTGCCCCCGGATGCAGGGGGTGGCCGGGAACTTGATTGATTCCTTGCGCTCCGATACGATCTCGACGGGGCGACAAATGGAAGGTCTAAAGAGGGCTCTCTTCGTTGCAACTCTCGTTTTCTGGGCCGGCGAGGTCTGCGCCGAGCAGGGAGTCATCACCGCGCGAAGCGTGAATGTGCGCAGCTCACCCGCCATCGAGGCTTCAAACGTCATCGGACGTCTGATCGCCGGCCAAACGATCGAGGTTCTGGAACACCGGGAGGGCTGGCTCCAAGTTCGTAAGGAATCCCTCGTCGGCTGGGTGCGCCAGGAATATGTCGGAGCACACGCCCCCACAGTTTCTCCATCCCCGCTTCCGCAAAGCACTCCGGCCGCTGAACTGGAGCCCTCCCCGGGCCCAGCCGGATTGCCACCCGAACGGGCCACCGATCTGCCGGACGTTCTCCAGAGCCGCGGCGTAGTCCTCCGCCCGCGGGTAAACGTCCGAAGCCGCCCGGTCCTCGATCCGTCCTCCGTCAAATTCACTCTCGTCCAGGGGCAGCGGATCGAAGTCCTCAAGGTCCAAGACTACTGGTACAACATCCACACTCCGGACGGACGTGAAGGCTGGGTCATCGCGCCGATGGTCTCGCTGGGCGTAGGCTTGATCCGGCCCGAAACCTATCTCGGAGGTGCGCAGGCCCTGGTGGAGGCCGGCTGCCGGCGTGTGGGGACACAACTTGAAATCCCCTCGAAAGCCGCGGTCCTGGAAGGAGCGCAGCTCCTCGAAAAATGGGTGGAAGTTTATCCCGATTCCTCACACACGGGCCGGGCCTATTATTACCTCGGACTTGCGCGCGCCGCGCTCGCCAAGCTTCACAATGTCCACCGGGACGAGGATGCAAAAACATACGTGGACACACACCCCGCCCTTTTTCGCACCCTGCCGAACAAGGGACAAACCCTATACGATGGAAGCGATTTCGAATCCGTGCTCCGGAGCTTCCCGCAAAGCAGTGTGGCGCCCGCCGCCCTGCTCGAACGGGCCATCGTTCGCCGACAGCAGGTCTGCTCTTCCGCCGATCGCTGCAACTTCACCGCGACCTTGGAAGTCTTCCGGGATGTCTTCGACGGACGGGCCACGGTCAAGGGAAAGGAAACCGGCGTCGAAATCCTCCTCGAGGACCTGCGTGAAACCGCCGGGATCCGGACGAACGAGCGACCGGTACTGAAAAAATCCGTCGACTCCTTTCTGGGCATCGTCACCGGAATGACTCATCTTGAACTTCGAAAGGAGGCCCTCCGGAAAATCGCCTCCGCCTACCAGGCCCTGAATTATCCCGAAGACGCCAAGCGGACGCTCCGGCTCATCGGACCCTCTTCGTAGGCGGGATTTAATCCCCACAGGCCGCATTGACACAGCGCGTCGAGCGGCTATAATCCAAGCCGATGTCCGGTCATAATAAGTGGAGCAAAGTTAAGCACAAAAAGGGCAAGGCAGACGCCCAGAAGGGCAAAATCTATACCAAGCTCATCCGCGAAATCATGGTGGCCGCCCGGAACGGCATACCCGATCCCGAAATGAACGCCTCGCTCCGTCTCGCCATCACCAAGGCGCGCGAAGCGAACATGCCGAACGACAACGTCGAACGGGCCATTTTGAAAGCCACGGGTGGCGACGAAGGTTTCGCACTGGAAGAGGCCGTATTCGAGGGATATGGTCCGGGAGGCGTGGCTGTTCTGGTCCATGTGGTCACGGACAACCGAAAACGCGCCGTGGCCGACCTCCGAAATCTGTTTACCAAGCTCGGCGGAAATCTGGGCGAATCGGGATGCGTCTCTTGGGTCTTCGATAAGAAGGCGGTCTTCACCTTCGACCGGAGTGCAGTGGACCCTGAGAAACTCCTGGACATGGCCCTTGACGCCGGTGCGGATGACGTGAAAGAGGATGGGAACGACGTCACCGTTACATCCCCACCGAACGAATTCGAAAAATTGCGCAAACTCTTCGAGGAAAAGAACCTGAAACCGACGATCGCTCAGATTTCCATGATCCCCAAGAACACCGTTCCGCTCGCGGGCATGGAGGCGGAGAAGTTCGTCAAGTTCATGTCCACGCTTGAAGAGCACGACGACGTCCAGAACGTCTACGCGAATTTCGACATCCCCGACGAGATCCTCGAAAAAGCGGCCTGACGCGCTTCTTCCGCTCATGCTTCGACGGCGCTCAGCACGAGCGGAAGAAGGCCGCTCACCCTGAGCTTGTCGAAGGGTGCTGGCGGCACTCTCCGTGCGCAGTCCAATAATTTCTCCCGTTCTGGGTGTCGACCCCGGCAGCCTGACCACCGGATATGCGTTTGTGGTGGAAACCGGCCGCCGCCTCGTTGTGCGCGACTTTGGCGAGATTTCCCCGCCGGCCAAGGCCCCGCTCCCGCGCCGTCTCCTGGCCATTCACGATGCCCTCGAATCGAAAATCCTCGCCCATCGGCCGGAATGCCTCTCCCTCGAAGCCCTCTTCGTCGCAAAGGGCCTCCAGAGCATGATGAAACTGGTCTACGCCAAGGGCGTTGTTCTGCTCCTCGCCGCGCGGCATAATCTGGACGTGTTCGAATACCCTGCCCTGACCGTGAAGAAATCCGTGGTGGGCTACGGCCAGGCCGAGAAACGACAGGTCCAGTTCATGGTCCGGCAACTCCTGAGTCTGGCGGATCTGCCGCGACCCGATGAGGCCGACGCGATGGCTCTAGCCCTGTGCCATCTTCAAGCCCGGAAAGCCAGGCTCCTCGCCGGTTCAACTCCATGATCGGATTTCTCCGCGGAAAGATCGCCGAAAAAACACCCGATCGGATCATTCTCGACGTCGGCGGCGTGGGGTACGAAATTGCCGTTCCCGTCACCACGTATTCGAAGCTTCCCGGGCCGGGCGCGGAGGCCCAGCTCCACGTCCACACGCATGTGCGCGAAGACGCCCTCCAACTGTTCGGCTTCCAATCCCGCGAGGAGTTGAACCTCTTCCGCCTCCTCATCAACACCCCTGAGATCGGGCCCAGACTGGCGGTCAATATCCTTTCCGTTCTCGGTCCGCAGGGATTCGTGCGGGCCGTGGCGGCGAAGGATCAGACCTCTCTGCGCCGAGTGCCGGGCCTGGGCCCCAAGAAGGCCGAAAAACTCCTCGTCGAACTGAAGGACAAGGTGGACGGCATGGCCGCGGGCCTCCCCGAAGCCTCCGGACCGCCGAGCGTACGCGAGGACCTGCTTTCCGCTCTCAAGAATTTGGGCTATAAAGCGGAGGAGGTGAGTCCGGTGATTTACGAAGTCATGAAAAAATCGCCCAGCGCTCCCGTGGAGGAGCTCCTCCGGGAAGCCTTGCGGCATCTCTATCGGAGGTAGGCATGGCTGAAACTCTCAAGTGCAGGATCGTGGCAACCCATGGAACGGTGTTTGAAGGGGAAGTCAGGAGCGTTCGCGCGCCGGCCCACGAGGGGGACGTCTGCATCCTGAAAGATCACATCGCCTTTGTCACGCCTCTCCGGAAGGGAACGGTCACCTTGGACACCGCCGGAGAGCCCAAGGCCTTCAACCTGGATCACGGCGTGCTCGAGGTCCTGAACAACCAGGTCACCATCATCGCCCAGGGCCTCGCGGCGTAGGAAAGACATGGAACGTCCCCTCGCCGTCCCATGAGCCAAGCGGAGGGAGCGTAGATGTTTGGCATCGGGTTTTCCGAGCTCGTCGTCATTTTCATCGTAGCCCTTCTCGTGTTCGGTCCCAAACGCCTGCCCGAGGTGGCCCGGAAACTTTCAAGAGGTTTGAAAGACCTCCGGGAGGCGGCGGATGACGCGCGGTCAACCATCCTCTCGGGCATGGACGACACAAAGACCCCATGGCGAATCGGCTCGTCGGCCCCGGACGCGGGCCTCACGCAAAGCCAGGCAAAACCCGCGGGCGCAGGGAGCGAGGACACTTCCGCCAAACCGAAGTCCCCCCCCCCCGCGACCCCCAAAGCGTAGCTCACTCCCATCGGCATCCGGTTCTTCTCCCGGGGCGAATCCTCGACCGACAAGTCGATGTCGTTCCTCGACCACCTCGGGGAGCTGCGGCGCCGCCTGATCATCAGCCTCGTGGCCGTGGGCGTGGCCATGTTCGCCTCCTTCACTTTTTCGCAACAACTCTTCGACTGGCTGGCCCAACCGCTGTACAAGGCCCTTCCCCAAGCGAAAGTCGGAATCATCTTCACGGGCGTGGGCGAAGCTCTGAACACCTACGTGTGGATCTCCGTGGCCGCCGGGATCGTTCTCGTCAGCCCCATCCTGTTCTGGCAGTTCTGGGCGTTCGTCGCCCCCGGTCTCCACCGAAAAGAGAAGAAGACCCTTTTCGCGATTGCCATCGCGTCGTCAGGACTCCTTCTCGCGGGTGTGGCCTTCGCCTACTATGTGGCGTTGCCGCTCGTCCTCCGATTTTTTCTGTCGTTTGCCACCCCGCAACTCCTGGCCGCGCCGCGCATGGGCGAGTATTTGTCGTTCGTGGCGTGGTTCGCCCTGATATTCGGCCTTACGTTCCAAACGCCGCTGATCATGGCCCTACTGGCTTGGATCGGAATCCTCTCCCCAAAGACGCTTACGGGGAATCGCTCCTACGCCATCGTCGGGATTTTTGTTCTCGCCGCCATCGTCACGCCGCCCGATGTGGTCAGCATGATGCTGGTCGCCATACCGTTGCTCGTACTCTTTGAAATGGGAATTGTTGCGGCAAAGATGCTGTACAAGGACCACAATACCTAGTAGTCACGCTCTACATATGGTAGTAAGGTCTTGAAATCATTTAGCAATTACAAACAAATACATTTCTTTACAAAAGACTTGACAATGTAATCCCCACCGCTATAATGTCCACTTAGGAGTTAGAAGTGGAGGAACAGGGGATTTTCAAGGGGTTTTTCAGGGCCGTTCAGGTTCCTTCGCTCCCGTCTACTCTTTCTTTCCGCCATTCGGCAATTAATCACACTCCCTAGTACCACGGGGTGGGGCTGCCCCTCCCTCCTGCTCAGGATTCTCAGCCCTCCGTCCTGCAGGAGGCCCCGCCCCTGTTTTCTTTTTCCGGGAAAAGAAGGGTCTGCCGGGCGATTTCGAGGCGAAAATCTACAGTTCTTGGAGGAATTCGGCGTACGGACGTCCGGTGACCGGGTCCCTGAGCCGCGGAGCGAGGGCGTAGAGCGGCTCCAGAACGAACCGCCGGCCCCGCATGCGCGGGTGGGGGATCTCCAGTCCTGGTTGACTCAAAGTCATACCCGCGTACCACAACAAATCCAGATCGAGAAGGCGGGCCGGAGAGAGCGGTTCCGTACGAACCGATGGCCGGATTCTCCCGAACAGTTTTTCAATATTCATCAGGCCGGCCATCAGACTCATCGGAGGCTGAAAGGTCTGGATCTCCGCCACGCCGTTCAGGAACGGCCCACCCTCGGCCTCTACGGGCGCGGTCTCAATCGTGGGGCTGCGCCGAACAAGCCGCGTCCCCGGAAACCGGTTCAGCTCCTTGCACGCCCGATCCAGCGTGGCTTCCCGGTCGCCCTGGTTCGATCCAAGGCCGATGAAGGCGGTTGCCAGCACGACCGCTAGATCTCAAATTTCAAACTTGAAATCTCAAATTCTGCGGAGGCGATCCATGGCTTCACGCAAGCGCCTCGCATCCTGCGTAATCGTCACCCGGAAGTAGCCTTCCCCATACCGGCCAAAACCGACTCCCGGCGTCACGACCACCCCCGTCTTCTCCAGAACCCGGCCGGCGAAATCCATCGACCTTTCGCCCTTGGGAACATGCGCCCACACGTAGAACGTCCCATCGGTCGGGCAAAACTCGATCCCCGCGGCGCGCAACCCTTCTTGAACCACCCGCAGGCGGTCTGCGTATACTCCGGCCATCGATCGCACGTGCTCCGGCGCCACCCTGAGCGCCTCGATGCCCGCCTCCTGAACCGCCTGAAAGATCCCGGAGTCGATGTTCGTTTTCACCTTGCCCAGCGCCCCCACCAACTCGGGGTTCCCCACGGCAAAGCCGATCCGCCATCCGGTCATGTTGCAGGTCTTCGACAGAGAGTGGAATTCGATGCCGACCTCCCTCGCCCCTTTGGCTTGGAGGAAGCTGACCGGTCGGGACGAGCCCGAGAAGGAGACTTCCGTGTAGGCAGCATCATGACACACGATCACGTTTCGCTTTCGGGCCCAGCGGGCTACATTCTCTAAGAATTCCAGAGAGGCGCCGGCGCCGGTGGGATTGTTCGGGTAGTTGAGAAAGAGGAGGCGGCAGCGCGCGGGCAGGGTTCGGTCCAGGGCTTTCAAATCGGGCAGGAATCGGTTCTTCTCCAGAAGGGGAACGAGGATCGGCTTCCCACCCGCAAAGAGGATGGATGTCCGGTAGACGGGGTAGCCCGGGTCGGGCACGAGGCCCGCATCGCCCGGATTGATGAACGCCAGAGGCGCGTGCGCGATGCCCTCCTTGGATCCGATGAGCGAAACGACCTCCTCCTCGGGATCGAGCGTCACGCTGAATCGTTCGGCGTACCAGTCGGCGGCAGCCTGCCGGAAAGATGGAAGCCCTTTGTAACTAGGGTAGCGGTGATTCTCAGGTTTTCTCGCCCCCCGGATCAGGGCGGCGATCACCGATTCCGGCGTCGGCAGGTCCGGATCGCCCACGCCTAGGTCGATGACGTCGATCCCGCGCTCACTCACCGCCCGCTTCCGCCGATCCAGCTCCGCAAACAGATAGGGCGGCAATTCAAGAATCCGTCTCGCGACCCTCGAAACGGGAAGGCCGACTTGCGCCTTCTGTCTTGCACCTTGCGCCCTGCGTCCTGCGCCCTGCGTCCTCTTCTTCATTTCAACCCCAACACGTCGGCCATTTCATAGAGGCCCGGTTTCCTCGCGGCCATCCACTCCGCCGCCCGCAAGGCGCCGTGCGCAAAAACGTCACGCGAATGGGCCCGGTGCGTGATCTCGATGCTTTCGCCGGGACCGGAGAATAGGACCGTATGATCGCCCACCACATCGCCTGCCCGGAGCGATTGAACGCCGATTTCGCCTTCGCGGCGCGCTCCGATCTGACCGTGACGTTCAAAACGCGCAACCTTTTCGAAAGCCACACCCCGCGACTCGGCGATGGCTTCCCCCAGTCTCAAGGCGGTCCCGCTCGGAGCATCCACTTTGTGTCGATGATGGGTTTCCACGATCTCCGCGTCATACCCTGCCAGCCGTATCGCCGCATCGGCCGCAAGCTTGAACATGACGTTCACGCCCGCACTCATGTTCGGGGCGAGGAGAATGGGGATCGCCCGCGCGTAGGTTTGAAGTTCTCGCCGCTGCGGCCCATCGATCCCCGTCGTCCCGATGACGATGGGCGTCTTTCGGGTCCGACACAGCCGTGCGTGGTTCACCGCCGAATCCGGCCGGGTGAAATCGACGACGACGGCCGCCGGACCAAGAACGGACCCGAGGTCGGCCGACAGCGCAAGGCCCGTGGTCGGGACACCGGCGAGGGCGCCGATGTCCTTGCCGGCGTCCGGGTGTCCCTTGCGCTCGACGGCACCGACGACTCGAAAGCGCTTGGGGTCCTGGAGCGCCAAGGCAAGAATTCGCCGCCCCATTTTCCCTGCGGCGCCGCACACGATAAGTCGGATCATGGAATGCCGGGAACCCCGCGAAAATCAGCCGCTCTTGGCGCGACCCCTGCGAAGGATCTTCAGATCCTCCATCACCCGTCGCAACCGCTCGCGGCGCGCGGCGGACATCGGTGTCATCGGCAGACGAAGCTCGGGGGGAATAAGACCCATCATAGCAAGCGCCGCTTTTCCTCCGATGGGATTGGTCTCGGCAAACAGGGCATCGCACAGCGGAGCCAGCCGGTAGTGGGCGTGCCGGGCCACTTCGATCTGGCCCGTGTGCACGTTCCGGCACATGGCGGACACTTCGTCCGGCACAATGTTGCTCAGAACCGATATCGTCCCCACCGCCCCGAGGCAAAAGAGCGGGAAATTGATGGGATCTTCGCCCGAAAGCACGATGAAATCCTGCCCACACAACGCAAGAATGTCCGACGTCTGCTTGATGTTTCCCGAGGCCTCTTTGATCCCGATGACGTTTTTGTTCTCCGCAATCCGCGCCACGGTTTCGGGAAGCATGTTCAGACCGGTCCGGCCCGGAATGTTGTACAGAATGATCGGAATGGAAACCGCTTCGCAGAGCGCCTTGTAGTGCCGCACGAGCCCTTCCTGGGTCGGCTTGTTGTAGTAGGGCGTGACGACGAGCGCCGCATCCGCCTTGACGCGCTCGGCAAACTTGGTCAGCCGGATGGCTTCGTGCGTGGAGTTGGCTCCGGTCCCCGCGATGATGGGAACACGGCCGGCGTTGATTTCGATGGCCAGCTCCACGATGTGCTCATGCTCCTCGTACGTTAGCGTGGCGGACTCACCGGTGGTTCCCGCCGGAACGAATCCATCGATTCCTTTCCCGATCTGGAATTCCAGAAGATTGCGGAAGGCCTTGCGGTCGATCTTCCCGCCCGAAAACGGCGTCACAAGGGCGCTGAGCGCGCCGCGAATACGTTGCCCCGAATGTCTCACCGCAGTCATGTCCTCATACTTCGATCCGGCGTGATGCCGATCGCACTCTCGACCTTTTCGGCGGGCAGGACGCCCGCGATAGCGGGGAGAGTGGGATTCGACCGGCAAAAACCTCCTCCGCCGGCCCCGTCATGTATACCCGATTCGATCGTGCATCCCACCGCACCCTCAAGGTTCCACCGGGGAGAACGATTTCGCAATCCCTGGACGTCTTGCCATTCAACACGCCGGCCACCACCGTGGCGCACGCGCCGGTACCGCAAGACAGCGTTCGTCCGGCACCCCGTTCCCAAACACCCACCTGGAGCCGGTTCGGCCGCTTCACGTCGACAAATTCCACGTTTGTCCGCTTCGGGAAAAACGGATGGCGTTCAAGCAAAGGTCCGTACTGCTCGACGAGATCGACGCCATTGGATTTCCCGAAGATTACGCAGTGGGGGTTCCCCATCGATACGCAGGTGACGCGGAATTCGCGGTCCTCCACCTTGAGCGGCCGGTTCACCACGCGACCCCGCGCCCGCGTGGGGATTCTCTCCCCGTCCAATACGGGTTCGCCCATTTCCACCTCCACGAGACTGCCCGCGCGTTGCAAACGAGCGATCCCGGCGCCCGTTTCGACCGAGAGCACCTTCTTCTTCGACAGTCCCCGCGTCCACACATACCGGGCAAGGCACCGAATACCGTTGCCGCACTGCTCCACTTCGCTGCCGTCAGCGTTGAAAATGCGCATGCGGAAATCCGCCTTGGAGGATCGCTCCAAGAGAAGCATCTGATCCGCCCCGACACCGAACCGGCGGTCGCACAATTCCCCCGCTAGTTTGGAAAGATGGGGGAGTTTGTGCTCACGGGCGTCGAAGAAGACGAAATCGTTTCCCGTCCCCTGCATTTTCAGGAAATCAAGCGTGCCCATGATCCTTTACGATTAGCGCCGGGGACCCGAAATTGCAAGAGGACCACCCTTTACTCTATAATCGATCGATGCCCCGGAAATCGCTGCCACGGCATGTGGCTATTATTATGGACGGAAACGGTCGGTGGGCACAGTCCCGGAAACTCGACCGCGTGGAAGGTCATCGGGAGGGGGCTCGATCCGTACGGGCGATTGTTGAAACCGCCCGAAGGCTTGGCGTGCGATATCTGACCCTCTACGCCTTCTCCACCGAGAACTGGGGAAGGCCGACGGCCGAGGTGCGGTCTTTGATGGAATTGTTGGGAGAATATCTGGAAGACGAATTGAAAGAGATGATGGATCAGCAGATCCGGTTGCGGGCGATTGGAAGCCTGGATCAACTGCCGGGCCCGACGCGGGAGAAGTTGGAAAAGACGATGCGCGCGACCCGAAGGAATCGAAGAATGGATCTGATTCTCGCCCTCAGCTACGGCGGGCGACAGGAAATCCTGGATGCCGTCAACTCGGCGGTCCGCGCGCGCAACGGCAACGCCGGGAAAAGTTCCATCACCGAGGCCGGCCTCCGGCGCCACTTCTACGCGCCGGACGTTCCGGATCCGGACCTCGTCATCCGCACCAGCGGCGAGCTTCGCCTCTCGAACTTCCTGCTCTGGCAATCCGCCTATTCGGAGCTCTATGTAACCGAGACCTTGTGGCCGGACTTCCGGGAAAAAGAATTCAAGGGCGCCCTGCGGGCCTACGAGAAACGCGAACGCCGATTCGGGTTGACGCGCGAACAGGTAACAGCGTGAAAAAAGCTGCCATCCTCGGTTCGACCGGCTCGATCGGAACCCAGACGCTCGACGTCATCCGCGGCCACCCTGATCGATTCGACGTGGTCGGCCTCTCGGCCGCCGGATCGAGCCCGGAGAAGCTCGCCGCGCAAGTTCGCGAATTCCATCCGGGCATCGTCGCGGTCCCATCCCCGGCCGCGGAGAAAGAATTGCGGAAGCATCTCAAGGGGTTCGCCTGTCGCATCGATTCGGGGAAGGGTAGCTTGGATCGGCTGGCCGGCTCGGCCGAAGCGGACGTCGTCGTTTCCGCCATCTCCGGATCGAGCGGTCTTCCGCCCACTCTCGCGGCCGTCAAGGCCGGGAAAACGGTTCTCTTGGCCAACAAGGAAAGCATCGTCATGGGAGGAGAGCTCTTCATGCGACTGGCGCGCGAATCCGGCGCAAGAATTATTCCGATTGACAGCGAACACAACGCCATCTTTCAGTGCATCGATGGGAAGCCCTCCTCCCAGGTTCTCAGCCTCACGATTACGGCTTCCGGCGGGCCCTTTCTCCGGACTTCGCTGAAGAGCCTTTCACGGGTTACGCCCACGAAGGCGCTGAAGCACCCCGTCTGGCGGATGGGTCGAAAAATCAGCATTGATTCCGCCACGCTGATGAACAAGGCGCTGGAGCTGGTGGAGACCCGCTGGCTTTTCGATGTGGCGGCGGACCGGCTGCGCGTTCTGGTGCATCCCCAGAGCATTGTTCATGCCGTGGTGGAGTGCGTGGACACCGCCGCGTTCGCTCTGATGGCCCTTCCAGACATGAAAGTGCCCATCGCCTATGCCCTCGCGTGGCCGGACCGATTGCCGATGACGCTCCCGCGGTTGGACCTCGCGCGGCTGGAGTCCCTCACGTTCTTCGAACCCGACCCCAAGCGCTTCCCCTCGATTCCGCTGGCCTATGAAGTCCTCCGCGCGGGGAACGGCTCGCAGGTGGTGATGAACGCGGCAAACGAAGTCGCCGTTCACGCGTTCCTCGATCGCAAAATCCCGTTCCCGGCGATCACGCGCACCGTCTCGGGCACGCTGGACAAAGTCACGGGAAGCCGGATTGAAAATGTAAGCGACATTTTTGAAGTGGACCGCCGCGCGCGCGAGACGGCCCAAGGGATGTGCCATGCTCATTAGCATTATCGGAGCGATTCTCCTCCTCGGACTCGTCATCTTCGGACATGAATTGTCCCATTTCCTGGTGGCCAAACTCTTCCGGGTGAAAGTCCTGAAGTTTTCCATCGGGTTTGGTCCTTCACTCTGGCGGAAGCAGATCGGGGAAACGGAGTACCAGGTCGCGGCCCTCCCTCTGGGCGGGTTCGTCAAGATGCAGGGCGAAACCGCGGAAGAGAAGGACCAGGACCCCCGGAGCTACCTGAACAAACCGATTTTCCAACGGGCCATGATCGTCGTGGCGGGGCCGGTGGGGAACCTCATTCTCCCTGTCGTAGCCCTCAGCTTCATGTATATGGTCGGCGTTTCCGAAGTTACTCCTCGAATCCAGCGCGTGGAGCCGATGACCTTCGCGGCCAAGAAGGGCCTCCGCGCGGGCGACGTCATTCGCCACGTGGATGGCCAGCCCGTGCGCACGTGGACGGAGGTCGAGGAAAAGGTCCCGGAGAAAGGACACGTCACGCTTGTCGTTGAGCGGAGCGGGCAACGGGTCGGCTACCCCATCCCGGTGGATGAGTTCAAGCACCTCAGCCCGTATCCCTACGAACCGCTCCTGGCGGTGCGACGTGGATCTCCGGCGGAGAGCGTAGGGTTTCGGAACAGCGACCGGGCGGCCAAGGTCGGCTCAACCGAAGTGAAGACATGGGAGGAATTTGCCGCCGCTCTCCACGGCACAACCTACCCCTTGGTCGTCACGGTGGATCGTGAGGGGAAGACGGTGGAGGTTCAACTGAAGACCGCCCAGGAGATGGCCGGCATCGAACAACCGGAGCTCTACATAGCCCAAGTCATGCCCGGTTCGCCTGCCGAGAAGGCCGGAATCAAGCCCTACGACAAGATCATCGAGTTCGGAAAGGTCCCTGTCTATCGGTGGAGCCAACTCGTGGAGTACATTCAGAAAAGTGAGGGCAAGAAGATCAGCCTGACTCTCCTCCGCGGCGGGGAAGAGCTCCAGATTCCCGTGGACGTCGCCTCGGCGAGGATCGAGGAACCGACGGGCGACGCCAAGACCGTGGGGCGCATCGGGATTCAGCCGCTGATCTCTCTCGCCGCGCCGGAAACCGCGGTCATCCGATCGGGACCGTTCAAGAGCCTTGTGCTCGGCGCCCGGAAGACGGCCGAGATTACGATTCTGCACGTGAAGGTGATGGCCAATCTCATCCGGGGAAAAGTATCCATGAAAAACATCGGCGGTCCGATCCTGATCATCAAGGCCGCCTCGTCCTCCGCACGGGAAGGCCTCAAGCCGTATCTCATGATGCTTTCGTTTATCAGCGTCGGTCTCGCCATCATCAATTTGTTCCCCATTCCTCTCCTGGACGGCGGACAGATGCTCCTCCTCAGCATCGAGGCCATCCGGCGCCGGCCGCTCAGCCTGCGGGCGCTCGAGATCGTGCAGCACGCGGGATTGGTACTTCTTCTCAGCATGATGGTCTTCGCGTTCTACAACGATGTCATGCGGGATCGGGACACGCTCACGGCTTTCTTCCGCCGGTTTCTCGACTTCTTCAAAGGGTGATTCCTACGCCTCTGAGATTTCAAATTTGAAATCTCAAATCTCCATGGGGGAGGGGAGGTGTTTCATCTGTGGCGGTGTGAGTCGGATCTTTTGGAAGGGCGATGAAGCTGCCCTCCATGATTGTCGGTCCTGCCGGCTCCTGTATATCTGGCCAAGACCCCCCGGACTTTCAGGCCTGATGCCTGGAGGCTCCCTCCGATCCCGTAGCGGGGCCGCCTGTAGCAGAGCCTTTAGGCTCTGCCGCTCCGGCGGGCTCCGCGAAGCTCATTCTTTGGACACGTCAAAGTATGTTAGGGACGGCCATCTCCACGTGGCCAAGTCGGGAGTCTATGGCCGGATTCTGGATCGCATACAAGTTCACAAACGCGGCGGGAGCCTTCTCGATGTCGGCAGTCACGTCGGAGGTTTTCTTTTGTTGGCCCGCGAGCGCGGATTCAAAGTGACGGGGGTCGAGCCGAGCCTGCCCACCGCTCGCCTGGCCCGCCGGTACGGACGGTTCAAGATCTGGAGCACCACGTTCGATCGCGCACCCGTCAAAAGCGGCTCCGTGGACGTCCTCACCCTGTTGGACGTGATCGAACATCTCGACGACCCGATTGGCGCGCTGAACCGTGCGGGCCGGCTCCTGAGAAAACACGGGATCCTTGCCATCAAGACCCCTTCCCTTGCCTACACCCGCCTCAAGCTGGCGATTCTCGACCCCCTTCGTCGGAATGTACCCCGCTGGCTCTATCTCGAACCCGGAGGTCACCTACAGTATTTTTCTCCTCGTGCACTTCAAAAGATGCTGAACCGGGCAGGCTTCGAAGTAATGGGTGTAGAGAGCCTCCCGTATGAGCCGGCAGTCGACGGACGATGGAGATCCCGGGTTCTCAATGCCCTTGCGCGCCCCGGGCACGGCCGCCCTTCTCCGCTGGCAAGGGACATGCTGTGCCTGGCCGTCAGGCCATGATGGATATTCTTTTCGTCACGGGAGTCTACCCTCCGCGGATCGGCGGGCCGTCCATCCAAACCCATCGGCTGGCCCGGCTTTGCCGTCAACGGGGGTGGAACGCCCGCGTGCTGACCTTTGCAGAACGGTCTGCGAAACGGTCGGAGGATGGCATCGAGATCACGACCATTCGTGACCCAGGCATCGGCCCGGCCGCGAAGTATGCGGCCTCGGCCGCGGCGCTGGGCCGGATGGTCCGCGAACGCAAGCCGGATTTGTTGGTCCATCAGACAGGAGTGGACTACCTCACGTTTGTAACCGGGCTGGTGGGCCGGCGCTACCGCGTACCCGTGTTTGTGAAACATGCGGGCGACCTGGCTTGGGAAAGATTGACCCGATTCAGCATCAGCGCAGCAACGGGAAAAAAGCCCCTGCACAATTCAGGGTTCCCCGCCCGCGCGTTGATTGCAGTGGAACGGCTGGCCCTCTCCTTGTGCAGGAAAGTTTGGTCGCTGAGCAACGACCAAACCCGGTTCCTCGAAACCGTCCTCAAGCTCCCTCCAGGGAAGATCTTCACCCACCGGAACCTGGCGGTGATTCCCGAGATCCCGTCGCACAAACCACATGCCGGCAAGCACCTCCGTCTGCTCACGGTCTCGAGACTCATCCAACGCAAGAATCTGGACGCCCTGATTCGCGCCGTTCCGCTTCTTCAGGACTCCGGCGTGTCGCTCGATATCGTGGGCGGCGGGTACACAGAAATTGAGATCAAACTTCAGGGCCTGATTCGGGAGCTGAACCTCGCCGATCGCGTTCGCCTCGCGGGAGAAACCTCTCCCCTCAGGATGGCCGGGCACTATCGAACGGCCGATGTATTCGTCCTCCCCTCGATCTACGAACATTTCCCCCTCGCGGCCGCCGAGGCCATGGCGTACGGATTGCCGGTGGTCGCGGCTCGCGTCTGGGGAATCGAGGAAGCGGTGCAGGAGAGCCGGACGGGCCTCCTCGTCGATCAGCCCACTCCGGAGGCCCTGGCAGGCTGCATCAATGACCTCATCCGGCGCCCCAAGCTCGTCTCTCGAATGGGGCTGGCGGCCGCCGAGCGGGCCAAATGGTTCGACATTCACCGGTACGGCTCGGAGATCCTGGATGAGTATTCAAAGACCGCCCGCCAATGAAAGAGGGGCCATCCCCGAGAAGTCACCCCCTCCCTTCCCCTCCCCCCTCGAGGGCGAGGGTGTGGGCGGGGAGGCGCTTTGGATGGATGTGTTCGGGAAAGGATCCAAAATGCGGGTTCTAATGATCAGCCGAGATGCGCGACTCGCCGAGCGAGGAGATTTGAATGACGTCCAATTGCGACACATTGCCTATGCGAGCCGCGTCGATCGCATGGACATTCTTGTGGGGGCATCCGGTGCGCGCACACCTTCATTCGCTTTGGATGCCAAAGTGAGCGTCCATCCCGTGGTCCCCGGATCGCCGCTGGCCTTTCCGGCCGCCGCCCTCGCACGCTGGAGGGCCGTGAGCGGAAAACTTCGACCCGATGTAATCACCGCGCAGGACCCCTTTGTGGCGGGATGGGCCGGCCTCGCACTTGCAAAATGGCTCCATGTTCCTCTCAACGTCCAGGTCCACTCCGATCAATTGGACAACCCGTATTATCTGCGTGAGGCGGCCCTCAACCGGGTCCAGAATCGTCTCGCGAAAACGGTGCTGAAGCGTGCCCAAACCATCCGGGTGGTCAACCGCCGCACGATGGAGCAATGCCGGGCGTTGGGCATGCCCGACAGGCGCTGCCTCTACATTCCGCTTGTATTCGGGCTTGAGCCGTTCTTCGCGGCGCGCGCAGGGGGCAGCGCAAGGAAGAGCCTTCTGGGGAGATTGTCGAAGACCTGCGGGCTCATTCTGTTTGCCGGACGGTTGAGCTGGGAAAAAGGGTGGGACGTTTTTCTCGAATCGATGAGAGAACTTTCAAAAGAAAAGACGGCCGTCAAAGCGGTCTTTGTGGGGAGTGGACCGGACGCTCCGAAAGCCGCGCGGCTTGCAAGTCGATGGGGTCTCGAAGATTCGGTTCAATTCCTCGGCTGGAGGCCCTACGGAAAACTCCCAGGCTACTACGCGGCGGCCGATGTCTGCGTGGTGCCGTCTTGGCACGAAGGGTTCGGGCGATCGACACTCGAAGCCCAGGCCGCCGGGCGCGCGGTGATTGCGACGGCCACCGCCGGGACGGCGGATCTCATTCGCGCAGGACGTACGGGCATCGTTATCCCCGTGGGAGATGCCTCGGCCTTGAGCGGCGCCATCCGAGAACTTCTTGCCGATGCCGATGGGCGCGCCCGCGTTGGCGAACTCGCCCGGAAAGAGGCGCGGGAGCGATGGTCAGACTACGATCTGCCGGGGGAACTCGCCGCCATGTTTGAAAAGACCGCAGCGATGCGATAGAAGCGCCG
The DNA here is from genome assembly GCA_016180645.1 of Nitrospirota bacterium. Lineage (NCBI taxonomy): Bacteria > Pseudomonadati > Nitrospirota > Nitrospirota bacterium. The sequence continues at coordinate 45,463 of JACPAV010000047.1, forward strand.
GATGTCCACTCTCGATTCCCCCAAGCTCACGATCATCGTACCCGTCTACAACGAAGAGAACACCGTGGATGCGCTCCTTGAGAAACTCGCCTTGGTGGAGCTCGGATTCCCGCGGGAGGTTCTCGTCGTGGATGATGCTTCCACCGACTCCACCCCGATGAAGCTTGCGCCTTGGTCATCCAAGAATACCCTCCCGGTCCGGGTACTGCGACACGCTAAAAATCGAGGAAAAGGCGCCGCCGTTCGAACTGCCATTGCGGAATCCAAAGGCCACATCGTCATCATTCTAGACGCCGATCTCGAATACGACCCGGCCGAGATCCCGAAGCTCATCGCACCGATCCTCGACGGCAAGGCCGATGTTGTCTACGGCAATCGCTTTCACGGCGGCCCGCAGCGCGTCGTCTATTTCTGGCACTACCTGGGTAACCGGCTGCTCACGTTCCTGGCGGACGTCCTCACCAACACGAATCTCCGGGACATGGAGACGGGATACAAAGCGTTCAGGGGCGAACTCCTGCGCGGTCTTAGACTCCGTTCCGACACATTTGCCTTCGAGCCGGAAGTCACGATGAAAGTGGCCAAGCGGCGTTGCCGGATGTACGAAATCCCGATTTCCTACTACGGCCGGACGTACGCGGAAGGAAAGAAAATCACCTGGAAGGACGGCGTCATCCACCTCCTCTGCATGGTCTGGTTCCGCTTTTTCGACTGAAAAGAGAACTACTTCGCGAAAATATCTGAGTGGTTGACTGACAAGGAAGGAAATACCGACGAATTCGCCGTGCCGGTTGTAAAGCTTCCCTTGAGATTGTAACCGGCATTCTCCCACACCAACACTTCAATCGACCGCGCCTCCGGGTCAACGATCCAGTACTCCTTGACGCCGTACTTGAAGTAGAGCTTTTTTTTCGCAACCCTGTCCCTCTCAGAGTGTTCCGGCGAAATGATCTCCACAACGATGTCCGGGGCCCCGCGAACATACTTCTCTTGAATAATCTTCACTCTATTCTTTTCAACGGCTAGGACATCAGGCTGGACGACGTCTTCATCGGAGAGGTAGACATCGATGGGGGAGAAGAAGACCACGCCTTGCCCTGTTTTCTCCACCTGATCAACGAAGCTCATGGCGATCTTCTTCGCTATGTGCTGGTGCTTGGTTGTTGGTGCTGGTGTCATGTGTAATCCCCCGTCGATAATCTCGTACCGCTTGCCCTCCGGAAGCGAGCAGTAATCCTCATAGTTGAACCGGACCTGCGCCATCACGCTCATCGCACTCTCATCATACCCCCCAGCAACGGGTTTTCAAGGTTTCGACCCGTACACAAGAAGCCGCCATGTCGGATTAGGGCCCCAAGCGGGATGTTTCGTGAAGCCTGTGATAATCTTTGAGCGTGGCCGAGGGAGATCTCCTTCGCATTTTCGGCGCACTGGAACGGGCGCGGGTCCGATATCTTGTGGTCGGAGGGGTAGCGGTTGTCCTGCACGGACACCCTCGCTTCACGGCAGACTTGGATCTCTTCATCGACCTTGAACCCGGAAACGTGCGCCCGGCCCTCCATGCGCTTGCCGGCCTGGGCTTCCGTCCCCGCTTACCCGTGTCAGCCGACGAGTTTGCCGACCCGGGTAAACGGCGTCAGTGGATCGCGGAGAAGTCGTTGCGGGTTTTCTCGCTCTGGAGTCCTGACATGCCGGTCACGGAGGTCGATCTTTTCGTGGAGGAACCATTCCCGTTCGACGCAGCGTATTCGCGGGGCGTGCCCGTGAAGATTGGGAAAGTTGCACTGAAAGTGATGGGTTTGGAGGATCTGATCACCCTCAAACGCGAAGCCGGAAGGCCGCAGGATCTTGCGGATCTCGACGCTTTGGAAGAGATTTTCAGGCTTCGGAGGAATGCACCCGATGACTGAGCGCGAACGGGACGACGGCTGGACCCGTCATCGACGCGAACAGCAGGAAGCCTGGCTCAGGCTCACATACGAGCAGAGGCTGGAATGGTTGGAAGACGCCAAACGCTTCTGCACGCTCGCCATCCGGGCGGCCGCTCCTCGCACAAAGCTGAGGGTCAGGAACGACCCCAGGTCCTGAAGCGGCGGAAGGCTTCGATGGGGGAGAATCCAAAGCGGAGATCGAAAAGCATTTCGAGGAAATGCATCATGACTTTGGGCGACAGCTTGCTGTGCCCTTGCGTCCGGCCGCGAAAAACGAAGGGAACTTCCTCTACCCGCCTGGGTTTGGCGCGCGACACGATCTCCAATAGAATTTTGTAGCCTTTCGGCCGGAGCCGATCCTTCACGCGTTCGAAGATCTCCCGCCGGAGGACGAAGTACCCGCTCATTGGGTCCATCAGCTTCACGGAAATCACCGCCCTGGCGAGGGCGGTAGCCACGTTGGAGGTCAACCGACGGTGAAACGGCCAATCGTCGGCGCCGCCCCCGGGTACTCGCCGTGAACCCATCACCACGTCGGCGCCCGCTTCGATCCGTTCGATCATCTCCGGGAGGATCTTTGGGTCGTGAGACAAATCCGCGTCCATCACACCAAGGATGTTTCCCCGGGCGTGCCGGAACCCTTCCACCACCGCGCCGCTGAGGCCGCGCTCCGACCGGCGCCGGATCACCCGGATCCGCGCATCCTTCTTGGCGTAGTCCTCGGCCAGTCGCCAGGTTTCGTCCGGTGAGTCATCATCTACGACGATGATCTCGATGCCGGCCGACCCCATGATCCCGAAAATCTCGGCCAGGAGCACCTCCAAATTCGCAGCCTCGTTGTAGGTCGGGATTGCAAGCGAAAGAAGGGCCTGTCGGCGAACTGACGGCCCTTTGGAGGAGAAGCTGGGTACCACGCTCCGGGTGGCGCTCGCCTACTTCACACTTCTCATCACGGCTTCCCAAAGTCGATGGTCCTGAGTCTGCGCAAAAACGTGAACCATTCCATCGGGTGCCACCACCGCCGAGGGCGCCGATCCGAGTGGTTCGGCTAGAACTTCTCCGTTCGAATGCCATGCGCCCTGAGAATCGCGGTGGCCGTGCCACAAGCGGCCGCTCGTCCCCAAGGCGACCACGTGGATCAATCCGTCCGGTCCAATGAATCCCGTCGGGCGCGACGTGAGTACGTCCTCAAGCACCTCCCCTACCCAGTGCCAATTGTTCCGACCATCTCTGAATGCGTGCCATAGCCTGCCGTTTGGACTCCTCGCCAAGACCTGTGTCGAGCCATCGGGGTGGAGAAATCCGCTCGCGGCCGACGAGAGAAGGATGCTTCTCCCGAGGGGGACATCACTCCAATTCGATGTCGCGTCCCTGAACACCTCCCTCAACAGGCCTTCGCCGGGGGAGAGTCCTGGCCGTTCATCCTTGGCAAGAAGGAAAGCGTGCAAGAGACCGTCGTTCGTCGCGTAGCCCGAGACTCCTGCTGTCAAGAGCCCCTGCGGGCTCATGACCTCGCCCCTGCTGTCCCATCGGAACTGGGCATCGCGATAGGCATGCCAGAGCTTGAAATTCGGGCTGACCGCGAGAAACTGTACGTATCCATCCGATTGCAGGAAGCCGACCGGGTCAAAGTACAAGCGTTCGTCCAAGATCTCTCCATTGGAGTGCCAGGCCATGCCCGGCTGATGAAAGGCATGCCACGGCTTGCCGTTTGGGCCGAGCGCGATCACCTGCATGTAACCATCCTTCCAGAGGAAGGCGGAAGGTGCCGAGGTAAGCGGATCGGACAACACCGCCCCGTACCCCACCCATTGAAACGGCCCCGACGTACGGGGTGGAAGTTTGTTCGATCGGAGCGCAAAGACGGCGTTGGCCCCGTCGCGCTCCATCATAGGAAAACGAATCAGCTCCTGCCCGGGAGCCGAATTTCGGAGAATACGCTCGAGATCCTCAGGGCGCGAGGCGCTGATAACGGCGTAAAGATTCCTTCGTGCTCGTGCCAGGAAGCTCGACGGCGGGTCAGGGAAGTCCTCCCATATCTTCCAACCGCGGCGGTCCGCATAGTAGAAAAGCTCGGGGTGCCCCCACACAGAGAGCCAGATGATGAGGTCGTCAGGCTCCGTATTGCGCTTGGTCATTTCGACCAGGCGCCGAAAATCAGTCGGGTCACCGCGCTCGTAGTAGCCCCGAATCTGGGGCCTGCTTTGTCGCCACACAAATACCCAGATCGCGACCGCTCCCCCACGGAGAATCAGGCGACTCCAAGTACGCCGCCGCGACCAGAGTACGTCCGTACCCGCTCCCATCCAAATGCTGCAGAGGGGAATGAAAGGTATCCGGTAGTAGTCGTGACCGAGCAGACCCTCCGAAATGGTGAATGCGAAAAGGACGACTCCAACGGTCCACCCGACCAGGGCCGCCGCATTGGCGCGCGTCAGTTTCAACCATCCAAGAAAGAGGAGAGTGCCGGACGCAGGAACCATCACGTAGTGGAATAGGATATGCTTCCAAAAGTACGCAAAATCATCGCCAAGCCAAACCCGGCTGCCTCCCCACTTGTCCTCTCCCGGGCCAAAATCCCAAAACGGCGTAAAAGCGATGGGGAAATCATAGCAGTGGAGCCACCAGAGAACGGTCGGACCGACTGAGAGGGCTGCACATATCCACACAATCGGAAACCGCCAAAATCTCCCACCCAGACGCTGGAGCACAAGACACGCGACGGGGATACCCAGATAGAGATTCGTTGGTTTCAAAAGGACGGCCAAGGAGACACCACACGATCCAAGCAGGGCGGAACTCCGCAATCCATCGTCGGACCACTTCGACCAGTATTGGAGGCCGAGAAGGCTGAACAGGATTGTGCGGCCTCACAGCCTTTGTCCCAGTTGGCTCTTGAAAAAGGGTAACAGTTTCGGTCCCTCGATTTTGAGAAGCCCGCGGTTGATGAGGGCACAGGT
>JACPAV010000048.1 GCA_016180645.1 Nitrospirota bacterium
CGCAAGACTCGAAAGACATTTCTCTCTCCGGCGTTCACGTGCAACATTCGACGTTCCATCAGCCCCCGCCATGCCATGCGATTAACACACACACACACAGGGAATGTCAAGCATCCCACAGGAATGTAATCAAGTGGACATGTGATCATGTGGTCAATTGAAGGAAACCAACGCCCCGATCATGGACCGCGAATCAAGGTCGCAAGAAACTGCACCTTCCTGGAGCAAGCACACTTTCGTGAGTTGCAAGTGCGTCTAACAGAATGCGTAGGGGAGGGTCTTCAGACCCTCCCGACAAGAGGGAGCATCTGAAGATGCTCCCCTACGAATCGGCATTCTGTTAGACGCACTAGGTCGTGAGTCGAAACCCCAAGCAGGAATGTGATCATCTCATCAAGTGCCCAAGGGAAGAACCGAGCACGCAGACGACCGCGACGGAGAAGTAAAATAGAAACGCCCTCCCGCCGGAAAGGCGGGAAGGCGTCTTGGTGGTTTCGAATCTCGGGAAGGCTTTAGTACATACCTCCCATGCCGCCCATGCCACCCATGCCGCCGGGGGCGCCGCCGCCGCCCATCGCCGGTTTCTTATCCTCCGGATGCTCGGCAATGAGGCACTCGGTGGTGATGAGCAGGCCCGCCACGGACGCCGCGTTCTGAAGCGCCGTGCGCACGACCTTGGTCGGGTCAACGATCCCGGCCTTCATCAGGTCTTCGATTTGCTCGATTTGGGCGTTGAATCCCATGGAGCCCTTCTCATTCTTCACCTTGTCCACGATCACGGCGCCGTCCTGTCCCGCGTTGCCCGCGATCTGACGGAGCGGTTCTTCGAGCGAGCGACGGATGATGCTCACCCCGAACTGCTGCGAAGGTTCCACCTTCAGCTTGTCCAAGGCGGGAAGGGAGCGGATAAACGCCACGCCGCCGCCGGGCACAATGCCCTCCTCAACGGCCGCGCGGGTCGCATGGAGTGCGTCCTCCACTCGCGCCTTCTTCTCTTTCATTTCGGACTCGGTCGCCGCGCCGACGTTGATCACCGCCACGCCGCCGACCAGTTTCGCCAGCCGCTCCTGGAGCTTCTCGCGGTCGTAGTCCGACGTGGTCTCGTCGATCTGCGCCCGGATCTGCTTCACGCGGCCATCGATGTCCTTTTTCGAACCCGCGCCGTCGATGATCGTGGTGTTCTCCTTGTCGATCACCACGCGCTTGGCGCGGCCGAGGTCCTGGAGCGTCACGCCTTCCAGCTTGATGCCCAACTCTTCCGCGATCATCTTTCCGCCGGTCAAGATCGCGATGTCTTCGAGCATGGCCTTTCGTCGATCGCCGAAGCCGGGGGCCTTCACCGCCGCACAGGGCAGCGTGCCCCTGATTTTATTGACGACCAGCGTCGCCAGCGCCTCGCCTTCCACTTCCTCCGCGATCACGAGCAACGGCTTCCCTGAACGGGCCACCGCTTCGAGTATCGGGATCATGTCTTTCATGCTGGACAACTTTTTCTCGTGAATGAGGATGTACGGCTCGCTCACCACGCATTCCATCCGCTCGGGATCGGTCACAAAGTACGGGGAAAGGTAGCCGCGGTCGAACAGCATTCCGTCCACGACCTCCAGCTCCGTCTTCATGCCCTTGGCTTCCTCGACGGTGATGACGCCTTCCTTGCCCACCTTCTCCATCGCCTCGGCGATGATCTCGCCGATCTCGCTGTCGTTGTTGGCGGACACGGTGCCGACCTGCGCGATCTCCTTGCGGTCCTTGGTCTGCTTGGCCATCTTCTTCAACTCATCGCAGATCGTCTCGACCGCCTTGTCGATCCCTCGCTTGATGTCCATCGGGTTGTGGCCCGCGGCAACGAGCTTCGCGCCTTCACGGTAGATGCACTGCGCCAACACGGTGGCGGTGGTCGTGCCGTCGCCGGCCACGTCCGAAGTCTTGCTGGCCACCTCGCGCACCATCTGGGCGCCCATGTTCAGGAACTTGTCCTGAAACTCGATCTCCTTCGCCACGGTCACGCCGTCCTTCGTCACGGTCGGCGAACCGAACGATTTCTCCAGAATGACGTTCCGACCCTTGGGGCCGAGCGTCACTTTCACCGCATTCGCGAGCAAGTTCACGCCTTCCAGAATCTTCCGGCGCGCGTCCTCGCTGTAGATGATATCTTTGCCTGCCATTGTCGTTCGCCTCCTTATTATTTCTCGAGGATGCCGAGGATGTCCTCCTCGCGCATGAGGAGATGCTCCTCGCCATCGAGCTTGACTTCGGTGCCGGCGTACTTGCTGAAGATGATGCGGTCGCCTTTTTTCACCGTCATTCCCACTTTCTTGCCGTCGTCGTTGACTTTCCCATCACCGACGGCCACCACCTGGCCCTCCACCGGCTTCTCTTTCGCCGTATCGGGGATGATAATCCCCCCCTTGGTTTTCTGATCCTCTTCCAGCCGTTTCACGAGTACACGATCTGCAATCGGCCTTATCTTCATTATCGAAACCTCCTTTCAACAGGTTCTTCCAATGCAATTCTCAATTTCTTACCGCGGACGGAAGCAAGTCCTTTGCCAGAGTGCGCGAGAAAAATCAAGTCAGGAAGCGCTTTTACCAGAAAGTCCGGGTGAAAGTCAATCCCCCCCGCCTCTGCTCGCGTCAAGTTGACGCAAAGTGTCAAATCATGCGTCTTTTTGACGTGATCGCCATCCGGGAGCAGTGCCCTCAGGATGTGACGAACCGATTCATTTGTGTTACAAAAAGATTCTCAAGAGAAGGAGGCGAAATGACCGAAGTAACCTATAAGAAGCGTGTGCACCCCGTGGGTGGATCCATCCGTCCCCTGATCCTCGGCCTTCTGTGCCTGACCCTCGTCGGAGGCATGGGTTGCATGGGTTTCCAAAATCGCGCAGGCAGTGATTTCATACTGGAGAAAGGTTTTAAGACGGAAAAATGGGCGCCCCTCGTGCAGGTCGACGACAGCGAGTGGCTGTTGTTCGGCTTCCGCGTGTCCGGCAGCCGCACGTTGAATGATCTCCTTCAGCACGTGGCCGAATCGAACGGCTGCACCGCGCTGACCAACATCGAGGTGCGTAGTGAGGTTCGTTTCTGGCTCCTCCTCTTCCAGAAGAAGACCTTCGTGTACGCCCGGTGCGTGGGCGGCAAGAAGGTGGTTCGCCCCAAACCGAAACCGAAGGAAGATCCCGCGGAGGAAGAATCCTACGAGGAGTAGCAGACGGTTCCCGAGGGTGCGCTCATGGTTCGACAAGCCCTTCGACTGGCTCAGGACCCCATAAGGTCCCGAGTCTATCGAGGGGCTCACCACGAGCGGCAACTGACCGCTCACCCTGAGCCCGTCGAAGGGTGGAGCGGCATTCGCCGTCCGGCGGCTCATTCCAGCCACTGCGAGATCCTGGATCTCGAAGAGGTGGATTATGGCCAAGCCCTTTCCCTCCAGGAAAAATGCCGCGACGCCGTCGAGCGCGGTCACCCCGGCTTCTGGCTTTTCCTCCAACATCCACCGGTGGTCACCACGGGCCGCAGACCGGAGTCCCTTTCGGATCTCCCCGGTGGTTCCGAATCGCTGCGACCGCTCGGCGTCGGCTTCGCTCAAACGGATCGGGGTGGAAGACTTACTTACCACCACCCAGGACAGATCATCGGCTATCCCATTCTGGATCTCCGGCGAGAGCGTTGGAAACTCCGAACCTACATCGATCGGCTGGCGGCGCTTATTTCAGGAACTCTGGCGACCTTCGGCCTTGAGGCCCGTTTCCATCCCGATCATCCCGGCTTGTGGGTCGAATCGGGGCACGGCACTCTGAAAATCGCGTCCATCGGCGTTCATGTCCGCCGCTCCATCACCACCCACGGGTTCGCGCTCAACGTGCATCGACCCACGATCACGGTCTCCGGCCTGAAGATGTGCGGAATGGAAGCCGATCGATTCACGTCCATGGAGGACCTCTTGCGCCACCCCCCCGAACTCCAAGCGGTCAAACAAACCCTGATGCGCCGGGCCGAACGCATGGACGAGACTCATGGCTAGGAAAGCGGCGCGGACCCGCACACCCGATCGACTGAAACGCTACTCCACGATCTCGGATTTGGAGGTCCCGCCCCTTTACACCCAGGCGGATCTCAAAAAGACGCATCCGGGAAAGGATATCGCACGGCCCGGCCAATTTCCCTATACGCGCGGGATCCATCCGACGATGTACCGCGGCCGCCTGTGGACCATGCGACAGTTCGCAGGATTCGGTTCTCCGGAGGAGACCAACGGGCGATTCAAGTTCCTTTTGCACAACGGACAGATGGGGCTCAGCACGGCGTTCGACATGCCCGCCCTCATGGGTTTCGATTGCGACCATCCCCGCGCCCTCGGCGAGGTCGGCCGCGAGGGCGTGGCCGTCTCATCCCTGCGCGACATGGAAATTCTCTTCGACGGCATTCCGATCAAGGACGTGACCACCTCCATGACGATCAACTGCACGGCGCCCATCGCGATGGCCATGTACCTGGCGGTCGCGGAGAAACAGGGCGTGCCGTTCGACCGCGTCGGCGGCACGATCCAAAACGACATGCTCAAGGAGTTCATCGCCCAGAAGGAATGGATGGTCCCGCCCGGGCCTTCGCTGAAGCTCTGCGTGGACATCATCGAATTCTGCGCGCGACACGTGCCCCGATGGAACCCGGTCTCCATCTCCGGGTACCACATCCGAGAGGCCGGCTCGACGGCCATGCAGGAACTCGCGTTCACTCTTTACGACGGAATCACCTACGTCGAGGAAATGCTCAGACGAAAGGTTGCGGTGGACCGATTTGCGCCGCGCCTTTCCTTCTTCTTCAATCTTCACAGCGATTTCTTCGAGGAGATCGGAAAGCTCCGGGCCGCGCGACGCCTCTGGGCACGCACGATGCGCGACCGGTTCCACGCGAAAGACCCGCGTTCCCTGGCGCTTCGCATGCACGCCCAAACGGCGGGCTGTTCGCTCACCGCCCAACAACCCCTGAACAACGTCGCCCGCGTCGCGCTTCAGGCCATGGCCGGGGTGCTCGGCGGCGTCCAGTCCCTCCACGCCAACTCCATGGACGAAACGCTCGCCCTCCCGACCGAAGAATCCGCCCTCGTTTCGCTCCGCACGCAACAGATCATCGCCGAAGAGACCGGTGTGACGAATTTCGTGGATCCCCTCGGGGGCAGCTACGCCGTCGAGTCGATGACCGGCGCCCTCGAACACGGGGCCGTCGACTACTTCCACCGCCTGGACCGCATGGGTGGAATGCTCAGGGCCATCGAACAGGGCTATCCGCAGAGGGAAATCGCCGAGGCCTCCTATCGGTATCAGCGACAACTCGAAGCCGGGGAAAAGGCGATGGTCGGCGCCAACAAGTACCAGATGGAGGAGCGCCTCAAGATTCCCGTCCTCAAAATCGACCCCGAGGTGGAGGAACGCCAGCGCACTCGCCTGGCGGCGGTCCGCCGCGAACGCGATTCTCGGACGGCCCTGCAAAAGCTCACGGACCTCAAAGGAGCGGCAAAGAGAAACGGCGCCAACCTCATGCCCCACATTCTCGAAGCCGTGAAGGCCTATGCCACACTGGGTGAAATCTCCGACGTTCTCCGCGAAGCCTACGGCACGTATTCCGATCCCGGCCGCTTCTGACGGGGATAAACGGTGACAGTATACTCTATTACCTCTTATTAGAGTATACTGTCACCGTTTATCCAGAACCGACGGCTACAGCAGGCGCGCCCAGAGCGGCCGCCAGGTCTCGAAGTTCTTCTGGAGACGGAGGAGGACCGAATGGCTTTCCGAAACTTTTTCCCCGGTCGACCTCTTCACGCCCTCGGCCCAGAGATCGAAGCTGACGAAGGCCGCCGCGCCTTCTACATTCACGTTCGCGCCCGAGAACGTCACACTGAAGCTTTCCAACCTGTTCCGCGCCTGCGGCAGCAGCGCTCGCAGATCATCCGAAGAGAGGCTGTTCTGATCGGGCGCCCAGTCCGACCGGACGCCCTGGAGCCGGAAATCCGATCCCGCGGAGGCCAAACATCGGCCCGGCGTGAGGGATGAGATTTCCACGCGGCAGGTGTCGAGCCACCGGAGGATCGCGGCCCTCTCCGCCTGGGGGTCTGCCTTCGACGCGCCCGACTCGTCCTGCGTCAGCTTCTGCTCCGGTCTATCGGGCCCTTTCTCCGGCTCGCCTCCCGGCGTTTCCTTCCCGGGCGCAACCGCCGGCTCCCCCGTCTTGACCGTCTCCACCTCGGCTGGGGACACTCCCTTCGTCCCAGACGTTCCGCCTGCCGCTTGCCGGTTCCCGCGCGATGGCTCCTGCGGCGCGCCTCTCGCGCCCTCCCGCGGAGCCCCGCCCGCCGGGACCTCCCCCGGTCTCTTGCGAGGCTCTCTCCCCTCACGCTTCGATGCCTGTTCCATGCGCGTTCCCTCTCGGCGAGACAAGCGTGACTCCCGCGAAGCCCGCATCCGTTCTCTAGCCGAGGGGCGATCCCCCCGGCCGAACAGTCTTCCTCCCTCCTGACGGACATCGGGACCCCGCCGCGCCTCCCTCCATCGGTCGGCCGCACCGGGCGGCCTATCGGGGGTGGCCGGCTTGAAGTACTCGATGCGTTCCAAGATGCCCAGCTTCTCCATCCCGGTTTCAGGGATGCTGCGAGGCTCAGGCGGACGGTCCTTTGCCACATCCACTTCCTGCATCGGGCCGAGAACAATCGGCCGGTCCGGAGCCGATCGAGACGCAACGCGAACGGAGCCCTCGAGCACGGATACCCTGGTCGAACCCCGCATGGCCTCCACCAGGAAGGAGGTCCCACGAACTCCCGCCACGGCCGTCCGAGTGGCGACCAAGAGATCGAAACCGTCGAGGAAGCGGGCCACCACCGCCAATTTGCCCTCGGCCAGATCCATGACATACCGGCTCAGGCCCTCTTCCCGCCGCCCCGTGATCTCCAAGGTGGTGTTTTCTCCGATGCGAACATAGTTCCGTTGGCCGAGAAGGAGGTCAACATAGGCCCCCGGGCCCGTTTCGATGACTTCACCGTTGTACACCGGGGTTGAGAGAGAGACGTTCCGCCACTGAACCGCCTCCCGGGCCCGCACGCGAACCGGCCCGGAAACCATGAGCACGGAGTACAAGTCGGATACGTCTCGAGCCTTCAGGAAGGCCTTCTCCGAGGAACCCAGGAAACCCGTCGATCGATTCCAAACGGAAACGACGACGATGCCGACCACCAGGCCGATCCCCAGGAGACCGAGGAGGCCGGGCACCCCTTTGCGCATGCGTCGCTACCAGCCGGCGGCGGGGTCTGGATTCATGACGCTCAAACCTCCGCGGGGTAGTAGGACCCGGTCTTCGGGTAGTACGAGAGTTTGACGCCTTCGCCCACGTTCTGCCTTGTGTGATTCAGGATGACGCCGGCGACCGGCGCGTGAGCCCGCCGAAGCAGATCGATGCCGCGAAGGAAGAGGCTCTGAGGGGTCTGGCCCGCGGCGTAGACCAGCGTAACGAAATCCACCAACCGGCTCAGCATGAGCGTGTCGCTCACGCGGAGCAGCGGGGGAGAGTCGAAGAGGACGATATCGAATTCATTGCGGAGGTTGTCCACCAGTGTCGAAGCCGCCTCGCGCTCGAAGTGACCGTTGTAGCCCGCCAGCTCGGCTTCGCTTCGGATCCTTCCCGGCAGGTAGGAAAGATTCGGAAGCGGCGTTTGCACGATAGCCTTCTGGAACGACAGAGTGCCCTCCAACACCTCGAGCAGCCCCGGAAGGTCTTCCATGCCCAACTCCTTGTCCAGTGTGGGATGCCGCACGTTCGCGTTGACGATGAGCGTCCGACAGCCGGACTGCGCATACACGGCGCCCAAGCCCAGCGTCAGAGTGGATTTCCCTTCGCCCGAGGCGCAGCTCGCCATCAGGATGGCGCGATGCTTCTTGCCGTCCGAGGCCGAGTCGAGATTGACTTTGACCATCCTGCACAGGTCGCCCATCTCCACGCGGTGACGCCGATCCGCGGGAGACAGTTCATCGGGCGACTTCAGGAGATCGAGGGGCCGCTGGGTCACATGTCGCACGACGCCCAGCACTTTGATCCCGGAAGCTTCGATCTCGTCGAGATGTTCCACCGCCGGGTTCAGGGCTTCCAGCGTAAAAACCAAGCCCATGAACAGCACGATGGACAGCAGAAGCACGCTCGGCAGGTCTCTCCGGGGCCGCGGCAGGACCGTCAGGCGAGCCGAGGCCGCTTCCCTGAGCACCACGATGCTGGAGGAGATGTCCGACAGGGCCAAATCCACCGCCGCAAGCTGTTTCTTGAAATTCAAATAGATCTCCTCTTTGATGTCGAGATCGTTGAGATAGAATCTTTCCTTGGATGGATCGAGTCCCAGCGCCGCAGCCTTCCGCCTCAGCTCTCCCAGTTCCTTTTCCTTGGCTTGGATGCGGCGGTCCGATTGCTCCAGACGCGTTTGCCAGGTCTTCCATTCCGGCTTGAGCGGCGCCGCAGGCATGGCTGGGGACGATGAAGCCGCCTTCCTCGCCAGCGCGAGGCCGGCCTCCACGACCTTGCCCCAATCGGCCACCACCAGCCGCTCGCCGATTTCGTCCCCACGCCGGACCCTCAGAAGCCAGGCGCCGGCCGGAACGAGAAAACTGAACCGGCCATCGCCATCCGTCACCGCCGGCGGCCCGCCGCCGATCTCGACCTCCGCATCCGCCACGGGTTCGCGCCGGGAGGAAACCGCGCGGAATACCTGGCCGTCTATTCGGGCCATCCGATCCGACCCCGTCGCTCCTTCCCGAAGGGCGATGCTCGCCCACTTCTCCGTCGTCGCCTCCACCTGTCGGGTCATCTTGCCGAGCTTGTATCCACTCGCCGAGACATAGACTTCGTGCGTGCCGGACGGCAGATCGAACGCGAAGTCCCCCTTCTCATCCGTGTAGGCGACCTTCCCGGACGGACGGGTCGTCACCACGGCCCCGGCCACGCGGGGGCCTCCGAGGGCACCGGTGAACACCACACCCCTCAGAACGCCCGTCGGGCCCGACCCCTCCTCCGATAGGATCGGGGTGATCGCGCCGCCGGCCTTCTTGAGCGATTGGAGCGCCTTCACGCTTCTTCCCAGAGAGTCCAAGAGAGGAAACCCGGGCTGGAACCTCCGGCTGAGATCGGCTCTTTCTTTCTCCAATCGGGCAATCTCGTCGTCGATCTCCTTCACCACGTCCATCCGGGCCTGCCGGAGTCCCTCCACATCCTTGCTGCCGGCCTCAATCCGTTGGACCGCCGCTTGCAGCGACCGGCCCTCTTCCAACTGTTTCTCGTACCCTTCAATCTCGGCCATCAAGTACTCGCGCTGGCCGACCTTGCTCTGCCTTTTCTGATTCGCATCGAAAATCTGGAACGTCTGAATCAGCGCGTTCAACAACTTGACGACCAACTCCGGATCCTGGGCCCGCAGCTCGATCCTGAGAATGTTGGTTTTCCCCTTCCGCTCGACACGCAGCCCTTTTCGGGTCTCCTCGATCAGACGCTCCCGCTCGGCGGGCGGGTCGGACGGATCGACCACGCCGAGTTTTTCCAGGACCTGCCCCAAGAGGGCGTGGCTCCTGAGGAGGTCGGCCTGCGTCTCCAGCACTTCGTCCGTGGGCGTTCCCACCCCCAGGCGTCCCAACACGGCGCTGATCTTCTCGCCGGCCGGCGTTTCGACGAGGTATTGCACCTCGGCTTCAGACTCGTACTGTTTGGGCATGTACAACCAATAGACGCCGTAGAGACCGAAGGTGATGATCAACAGGAGAGGGAGCAGCTTCCAGTGCTTGGCTAGGACGTGGAGCTGACGGCGCAGCAACTCGTTGGAATCGTTTTTCGCCGCCATGCCGCTACTGCTGAAGTATCCGCACCTGGGAGGCTACACCGGCGCCGGCCGAGAGGGGCGTGAGAAGCCGACCGAGAAAGTCGAGCGCGTCCGACGTCGTACTCTCGGGAACGAACAAGACGTCCCCGTTGTTCAATTCCAAATCCTGCCGGAGATCGCCCTTGCTCACCACGCGATCGAGGTTGAGCGCGATCACCTGCTGGTCCGCCGAACCATAGTGACGCACCACCTTGGTGCTGCTCAGAACGGCGCCGAATTTGGCCTGGTCCGCCAGCGCCAATGCCTGCATCGCCGTGATGCGGCCGGGCTGCCGATACAAACCCGGCCGGGTCACCATCCCCAGCACGTACACGCCCACTTCCTGGCTGTGGGGAATGTAAAGGGTGTCGCCGGGCTCGAGCCGCGCCGAAGGCGCCGCGCCGGGCAGGAAGAGTTCCGTATTCAGATCCACCCGCAGTTCCTCGCCCGTCTTTCGAACGACCGTGGCTTCCGAGAGACTCGCGCCGATCGTCAGTCCGCCCGCTTGCGTGACCACCTCACGGACGCTCAACCAGCCTCTTGAACCCACGGGGAAGACGGCGGGTTTGGCCACGGCGCCGTGGACCCTCACCGGCCCCGGCGACCCGACGATCAGGATGTCATCCGGCTGCACCGAAAGGTTGTATTTGAACTCCGACGTCCCGAACAACCGGCCCAGCGGGAACTGGATGCTCGTTCCCCCTCGAATGATCGACACGTTCTGCGCCAGAGTGGCGTCATAATTCCATCCCGCCGACATCAGCACTTCCAGCAAGGTCCCCTGCCCGAGAATGGGCGTTCGGCCGGCCTTGCTCACGTCGCCCATCACCGTCACCATCCTCTGCCCGGCCTTCTTGATCGCCACGGAAATCTTGGGTTTTGCCACATACCGTCGGATGGCCCGCTCCCAATTCTCCCGAAAAACATCGAGCGTCACTCCCTCGGCCTGAATGGACGGGCCGAACGGCACCGCCACGTTGCCATCCGCAAGGACGACGAAGTCGCCGGAAAACTCCGCGTACCCGGCCACCTCCACCTCGATCACATCCTCCTTGTATAAGACGTATTCGGCGGCCCCGCGGCGAGTCGCCTTCTGAAAGGAGGAGATCTCCGCCCACGTTGCCCCCTCCGCTCCGCTCCGGGAACGACGAACAGAACCGTCATCAGGTCCTTGCGTCGCACCGGCCAAGTCCCGGCCGGGCGCGGGGGCGGATTCGACAGGCTGTGCCCCGGCGGTCGGGAGCGGCTGCGCCGCCAGAGGCAAGAGATCGGGCGGTTTGCGAACAGCTCCGGCACACGAGCCAAACATAACAAAGGAAGAGCACACGATCGCGAAGACGGGCGGGATCTGCAACAGTCGCCTACCTGAACATGCACAGACCTTCCGGGGAACGGGGGACGATTTTCGCCCCTCCCGCTGCGCTGACACTACTCGCCTATCATAACCCCTCCCTAATGCCATCCCAAGGTAGGGTAGGTCAACAATCATTGTTTGTCAACATCTCCACCGCAGGATCGGGCCATAGATGGTGACCGTATCGATCCATGAAGGATGGTCGTCCCAGCCGACCCGTTGTTGACCTCCTTGTGATCCCAATCACAGACATGGGATTGGAAACATGATTCAATCCCCGGCCCATGGGGGCAATAAAGGGAGCCGGATCCATTAGACGTTGGGCGACACAGGGCGTCGCCGCCCTCGCCCTTCTGGCCGGTGGGGTCTTGCTCCTCAACGGCCTCAAGTGGATCGGTCATCGTCGGGCCCAGAATCTGCTTTCGCAATACTCGCAGATCGGGCGGGAAGGCGCTCCGGCCCCCGTTCTCATCCTTAGCCATGCAGGGCCCGTAGACTTTTCCGGTCCAACCTACGATGGATGGCAAACCGTCGCGATGAGGAGCCCCCTCACGTCAGCCAATACGGTCCGGACCGGCACTTGGGGCACCATCGACCTTGCGCTCGACCGTCACGTCGTCCTCCGGATCGCGCCGAATTCGACCGTTCAATTCGCTTCCATGGTTCGCGATCTCTCAAACCGCATCGAGCTGGTGGAGATCGCCATGAAAACGGGGCAGGTGATCAGCGTCATCGGAAACCTGAAAGACGGGGCGCGCTTCTCCATCAAGACGCCCACGGCCACGGTGGGGGTTCGCGGGACGGTATTCATGGTCGAGTCAACTCCGGAAGGCACGATCGTATCAACCCTGAACGGGACGGTGGAAGTCACCACGCCCGCCGATCCCGGGCAGCCGCTCGATGTGGTCCCCGGGGAACGGCTTGAGGTGGCGGCCCGCCTCAGCCCCACTACGGGCCGCCGCGAGATCATGGGCCGATATACGGGTGTGCCGCCGGAGATCCGCAAACAGATGAGCCAAGCCGTGCGCGAGAACGCGTTTGCGAAACCCCGACGTCAAGGGGCTTTGATTAACGCCATCGATAAGAAGGAGGGGGCGACCGCCCGGCCTCCATCCAGCGGTCGGGACCGGATCGCTCGGGAGCGCCCCGGTTCATTGCGCGCTGAAAAGGGCCGCCGAATTCAATCGCCGCTTCGCGGAGGCGACGATCGATACAAGAAGCCCGAAAAGCAACGGTCGATGCAACGGCTTTCCGATCTTCGCCTGCAACGGCCGATGCCTGAATCACCGCTCCGAGTCACCTCGCCGGAAAAGTCGAAATCCACCCGGGAGGAGCCGGCGCCCCCCACAACCGCCGGGCCTCCCAAGGCTGCGACGCGGCCCTCCGAGCCCGCCGCGGAGGAGCCGGCGAAGGAGAAAGAACAATCGCAGGAGGATGAAGACACGGAAGATCGCCCCGTTCAGGCCGGCGCCGATACCCTCTCGGCCGAGATGGCCATTCGGGCCATTCTTGATGAATGCCGCGATGCGCTCGAACAGCTCGCGGCCGTTCCATGCCTCTCCCGCTGGACCACGCCGGGATTCACGCTGAATGTGAACGGCAAAGTGGTGCCCAACCTGTCGCGAGCCGCGGCCGAACTCTCCCGACTGATCACTTCTCCCTCCGTTTCCATGCACGTTCTGACGGTCACCGTCCGGGAGGCCACCGCCATGGCCGTCTTCACCATCGCCGTGGACGCGCGCAAGGCGCAGACGGGCGATGATGTCAGCCGACAATTCCTTGTCATCATGGAATTCGCCGGAAGCGACAAGGAGGGGTGGCTGGCCCAGTCCGCGAGCGCCATGTAAGCCCGTGGATCAGAGCCGTTCTTGACATGTGGCGTCTCATTCATCACAATGCCGACCAATTCGCATGGCGGTTTTGAAACAGGAGATAACCATGAGTAGGAGCATCAAATCTTCTTGGAGCCTTCCACGGACGATGGGCGTTCTGGTCATCGTCGGGCAGGCCATGGCGGGATACGCCCGCGCGGCCGACAAGACCGCCCCGCCCGCTGCCGAGGAGCCGGTTGCCCTCTCCGCTCCCAAAACAACCGAGAGTCGTCGATCGGACGACCTCCAGGAAGGAGGAAGTGCCGCGAGAGGGCAGGAGCCCGGAGCGGCCGACCTCCAGGAAGGAGGAAGTGCCGCGAGAGGGCACCCTGAAGGAATCGATGGAATCGCGCAGGGTACTTCGCAGCCTCCCGGAGCGGCCGACCCCTTCAAAATTCTAAGAGATCAAATCCGCGCTTTTGAAACGGCTCCGCAGGTCAGCGACTACAAGTTTCTCAAGGGCGATCTCGTCGAAGTCAGAGTGCTCGGCTACGGCGAACTGTCCAAAACCTACACGGTGTCCGAGGATGGCACACTCGTGGTCGGCCTCGGCGATCCCGTCATGGCCACGGGCAAGACGGCCGGACAGGTGAAGGAGGTTCTGGAGCGCGAACTTGGTCGGTTTCTTCAGAAACCCAAGGTTTCCGTCTTCCTCGCCAAGCCGGGCGAGCGACGCGTCTTCGTCATCGGCGACCTCCCGAGGGCCGGCCAGGTGGCGCTCGTCGGCCAAGGCACCCTTCTGGAAACCCTCACACAGGCCGGCTGGAAATACGACCCTTTCGGGGGCCATCAGGCGCGGCTCGTCCGGCAGGACCGTACACTCACCGTAGACGTGGCCGCCATCATGCGGGCGGGATCCACCGACCTCAATATCCGTTTGAAGCCGGACGACATCGTGATTCTCAACTCCCCCGATCCCGTGGTGGTCATCGGGGAGGTCCGTAAGCCGGACCGCTACCCCCTCGGCGAACGCGCATCCATCACGGTTCGCGAAGTGATCGCCCGCAGCCAGGGCATCACCGAAAAAGCCGATCTGACCTCCGCCAAGATCATTCACAAGACCGGCACGGAGGAGCGGCTCGACCTCAATCGATACCTCTTTCCCCAGCCAGGCGACGCCTCGTCGGATGTGGTTCTTCAGGGGGGTGACACCCTGTACGTCCCACAAGGCGGCGAGATCGGCGTCTTCGTGCTCGGAATGGTCGGTCGACCGGGCTACTACCGCCAGGCCACGGGGCTTACGGTGCTCCAGGCGCTCGCCCTCGGCGATGAGCCCCAGTTCGGAGCGAAGCTCTCCCACGCGCGCCTCGTGAAGGGCTATTCGAGCGGGAATCCCCGAGTGGTCAGGGTCAATCTCGATCACCTGGTGTACAAGGGGGACATGAGCCAAAACCTGGCGATGGAAAACGGCGACGTGCTGTACATCCCCGAGACCACCACGTCCGACGTCCTGGACTTCCTCGGCCGCCTGCTTTCCCCGCTCAATCTTGGATTCACGGCCGGCGTGGCCGCCGCGACCGCCATCGGCGCGAAATAGTCCATGGAACCCAACCGCTCGTCCGATCTCGATACGCCGGAAATGTTCATGCGACTCTCGGGCATCCTGGCCAAGCACGTCAAGCTCATGGTCGTCACCACGCTGCTGATTGCCATCGGGGTCGCCGGCGCCTATGTGTCCATACCGAAGATCTACGAAGCGACGGTGCAAATCCAGTACCTCACGGAAACGCCCGAAGAGGAGGCCTCCCAGGTATTCGAGCGGATCGGAAGGCTGCTCGGCTCCACGGGAGAACAGGCGCTCGACACACAGATACAGATCATTACCAGCCAGGCCATCCTTAAGGAGAGCCTGGAGAAGCTCGCCGTCATCCCCGCCGGAGCCAGGCCGGAAACGGCCCAAGGTATCGTGCAGAGATTCCAGCGCGACGTCACGGCCCGAAAAATCGGCAAGACGAATATTTTCGAGCTCGTCGTGCGGGCTCCCAAACCCGAATTCGCGGTTCAGGTCGCCACGACCATCACGGACGTGTACCAATTGAACGATCTGCGGACGCGTCAGCGCACCGACCAGTCCCTCCGCCGATACCTGCTCGAACAGATCGACAGCCTCGAAAAGAAGATCCTCGAGCAGAAGACGTTGATGGATTCGTTCGGCGACACGGAGTCGCTCCAAGGAGAACTGCGAAACCTCATTCAGCAGAAGGAGCAGACGCTGAAGTCGCTTGCCGAGGAGAAGAAGAACCTCGAAATCGAGCGCCGGGCGCTCCTCGCCCGCTACACTCGCCGGCACCCCAAGGTCATGGAAATCGACGCGACGCTCGCCTACGTGAACCGCATCCTGGGCGGCAAAACGGTGGGAGATCCGGCTTCCCAACTCATCAGCGCGCGCCCGGAGGTGTTGGACCGCTTCGTCAAACTTCAGAGCCGATACCAGCTTACGATGCGCGACCTGGCCCACACCCAACGCAAGATCGAAGACGGCAAGAAACGCGCCTTGGAGGGAGGCTCTCCATACGAAGACAAGGAATTTCTTCAGCGTGAACTGAGTCTCAATCAAGAAATCTACGGGAACATGAAGCGCCGCCTGTCGCAGGTCGAACTCACGCTGGGCAACAATTCGGAAAACGTCATTCTACTCCAGGAACCTACCCTGCCCCGCCGCCCGGTGAAACCGGATCCGAAGCGGTTCCTCATGCTCGGGCTCCTGCTCGTCGTTTTGCTTCCAATCAGCTTCACGATGATCGCGGAAGCCATGGATTCTTCGGTCGGGACGATACCCGACCTTGAACGGGTTGCAAGCGTGGGCGTTCTCGGAGGCGTGCCCTTTGTCCGCAATTTCGCCATGCCCCACACGGTCGAACCCGCGAACGGAAACGGCCACGCTCCCCTCGATCCGGCTTGGGCCGGATTCCAGGAGGCCTTCAGGACGATCCGCACCAAGATCGATCTCCAAAATGGCAGGAAACAGGGACGCACCTTCCTGGTTACCAGTACTCAGCCTCAGGAGGGGAAGAGCGTCGTGTCCTGTAGCATTGCCCGGGCATTTGCCGAGGCCGGCCTTTCAGTGCTCCTCATCGACTGCAATCTGCGGCATCCCTGCATCAACCGCTATTTGGACCTGCCCCTCGAGCCGGGTATTCTTCCCGCCCTTCAGAACGGTGAGGACTGGCGGCGAGGCGTTCTCCGCATGAAAAACCCCTCCCGTTTCCACATTCTCCCCGCCGGAGGGGCCATTCGGAATCCCTTGCCCCTGATTGAATCCGCCCGATTCGGCCAGATCCTTGAGGAGGTGCGGTCAAGCTTCGACGTGGTCATCATGGACAGCCCGCCGGCCCACATGGTGTCCGACGCGGTGGCCATTTCCAGGCAGACCGATGGCGTGATTGTCGTCTACTCCTCCGGAGAAACGGCGCGCACCGCCTTCAAGCGCAATCTCGATCAATTCAAACTCGCCAAGGTCCCCCTTCTCGGTCTGGTCATGAATCACAAGAAACCCATCAGACTGGCCATGTACCCCCAGTACGCCTACTACGCCTACGGCTACCCCACGGATAAGCCTCACAAGGGGAAGAGAACAGAACGCGTCGGGCACAGGCGATCGTCCAGCCAAGCGGCATCCCTCCACTAGTGGATCGCAAGGGTTGTTCGGGAATCATCCTCCCCTGAAGTAGCCTCTCCACCCGTTTTCGACTTCTGTCTCCCGCGCATCTGTGTCAGAATCCCGCCCCATGCCGAGGCTTTTCTTCGTCCTCTTCCTGATCGGAATCACCGCGCGTGCCTTCGCGGCGCCGCAAGGCGAATCCTCACCGGACGATCCCCATGAACACTCTGCCCACTCCGCCACGCTCCTGGCCGAAATCCGCTTTGAGGGGAACGAACGAGTCGAAAAAGAGATCCTCCTGAGGGAAATCCAGTCCAAGATCGGCTCCGAGCTCGATGAGAATACCGTCAGTGAAGATCTCAAGCGACTCTACAAACTGAAGTACTTCAAAGACATCCGTGTCCTGATGGACGAAGCGGAGGGCCGCACGGTCCTCACCTTCAAGATCGTGGAGAAACCCCTCGTCAAGGAGCACAAGATCGTCGGCAACAAGAAAGTCGCCAAAGAGAAAATCGAAGAGACGATCAAGATCAAAGATCGCACGTTTCTCGACATGGAAGTCCTCAAGCGCGACCTCGAAGCGATCAAGAAACTCTACGAGCAGGAGGGATATTATCTGGCCGAGGTCCTCTACGAACTGGAATTCAAGCCCACAAACCAGGTCATCGTGCACTACAAGGCCACGGAGGGCGACAAGGTCCAGGTTCGAAGAATCAACTTTGTCGGCAACACGACGTTTACGGATGATGAGCTCAAAGAGGCGGCCGAAACCAAGGAGAGCGACGCCTTCTCCTGGGCCACGGACAAGGGTCGCTACCAGAAAGATATCTTTCTGGACGATGTGGAAAAGGTAAAAGCCTTCTACCTCAACAACGGTTTTATCCAGGTGCAGGTGCTGGATCCGGTGGCCCAACTCAGCAAGAACCGGAAATGGATCTACGTTTCAATGGCCGTCAAAGAAGGCGAACGGTTCAAGATCGGGAGCGTTACCTTCACCGGTGACTTGGAATTCACCCCGAAAGAGCTGGATGAGTTGGCCAACACCGAACCGGACCATTACTTCAGCCGAGATCAGGTCAGCAAGGATATTTTCGCCGTCACGGAGAAATATGGGGACTTGGGCTATGCCTTCGCCGAGGTGGAACCCCTCACGGACATCCGGGAGGACAAGCGGGAAGTGGACATCAACTTCCGCATCAAGAAGGGAAACAAGGTCTACTTCCGGCGGATCAACGTCGTGGGCAACACCACATCACGCGACAAGGTCGTGAGACGGGAGCTGAAAGTGGCCGAAGGCGACCTCTACTCCATTTCGAGACTCCGCCAAAGCCGCGAGAAGATCTATCGGCTTGGTTTCTTCGAGGAGGTGGATTTCCAGACCCGCCGCGTGATCGGGATGGACCTCCTGGATGTCGATGTGAAAGTGAAGGAAGGCTCGACCGGCGCGTTGCAAGTCACCGGCGGCTACAGCACGTTCGAGGGTTTCATCTTCATGGCGCAGATCCAGCAGGCCAATCTTCTGGGCTACGGGCACCAGCTCTCCATATCCGGCTCTTTCAGCAAACGGTCGCAGATCTTCTCCTTCGACTACCTGGATCCCTACTTCCTCGACACCAACTGGAGTCTCGGCTTCCAGGCCTTTCGCACGCAGACCCGGTCCTATCGAGGTTTCGTCATCGACAACACCGGCGGCCAGGTCCGCGCCGGATATCTCATCGGAGAAAACACACGCCTCTTCTGGACGTATGAACTCAAAACCAGTGAAGTCAGCGAGCGGCGCACCCGATTCCCCTACAAGGGGCTGAGTTCAAGCGGCGAGCTCTCGATACGGCGCAACACCCGAAACCATCCATTCGATCCCTCCAGCGGTTCGCTCAACTCCGCCAGCGTCCAACTCGCGCATGACGCCATGGGCAGCGATTTCAATTTCGCCAAGTACGAAGGCTCCTCCTCGTGGTACATCCCGCTGCTCTTCAAGATCGTCTATTCCACCCGCCTCCGCGGCGCCTATCTCCAACAGATCGGCTCGGTGCCGCCGCCCTACTTCGAACGATTCTTCGCCGGCGGTCTCGGCTCCGTTCGCGGGTACAACAGCCTGAGCCTCACGCCGACAACCATCGTGTGCGGCGACGAAGAGTTTCAGTCCGACTGTTCCCGACGGGCGGAAGTGGCGCTCGGCGGAAACAAGGAGGCGGTCTTCAACAATGAGATCATCTTCCCTTTGATCCCCCCCGCGGGGTTGAAATGGGTCGTGTTCTACGACGTGGGAAACGTTTTTCAGGAGGGCGACTTCGTCGATCCCCGGAAACTCCGCCAAGGCTGGGGGTTCGGCATCCGCTGGTTCTCCCCCATCGGCCCCCTCCGCTTCGAATGGGGCTTCCCCATCCGCAAACGGGCCGACGAACCGACCCCCGTCTTCGAATTCTTCATCGGATCTCTGTTTTGATTCCGTTTGCGCCGGAGCAAAAATTCCAGTAGACTACCGGGATTCAATGGAGGAAGTGGTGGTCAGCGGCATGAGGCCGACGGGGAAACTACATCTCGGTCATCTCCACGGCGTTCTCACCAACTGGGTGCAACTCCAGTCGAAGTACCGCTGTTTCTTCTTCGTGGCCGACTGGCACGCGCTCACTACCGAATTCGAGGATACCCGGGGCCTTCAGGACAGTGTGGTGGAGATGGTGATCGACTGGCTCACGGCGGGCCTCGACCCCGAGAAAAGCGTGATCTTCCTCCAATCCGACGTGAAACAACACGCGGAACTCCACCTCCTCTTCTCCATGATCACCCCGCTGGGCTGGCTCGAACGCAACCCCAGCTATAAGGACCTCCTGTCCCAACTTCCGGACAAGGACCTTTCGATGTACGGGTTCCTCGGCTACCCTGTTCTCCAGACGGCCGACGTCGTCCTTTACAAAGCAACGAAGGTTCCCGTCGGGGTCGATCAAGTGGCCCACCTCGAACTCGCCCGAGAAATCGTGCGCCGCTTCAACCATCTGTTCAAACTCGCCCTCCCGGAACCCCAGCCCATGCTCACCGAGGTGCCCAAACTTCTTGGCACGGATGGACGAAAGATGAGCAAAAGCTTTAACAATGCGATCTATCTTTCCGATCCACCGGATGTTGTTGAAAAGAAAGTGAGAAGCATGGTGACCGACACCAGGAGGATTCGGAAGACCGATCCGGGACATCCGGAGGAATGTGTCCTCTTCCCCTACCACAAACTTCACACCCCCGCAGGCGAAGTCGCCCGGATCGACAAAGATTGCCGCTCCGCCACCCTGGGATGCGTCGAGGACAAAGGTCTCCTGATAGAAAGTCTCAAGCAGACCCTCGGCCCGTTCCAGCAGAAAAGGAAGATCTTCGAATCCGACCGGAATCGAGTGATGGGGATCCTTCGCGACGGCGCCGCCCGCGCGCGTGTGGTCGCCGAACAGACCATGCAGGACGTCCGCCGCGCCGTCATGTCTACCTCATGACCGAAGAAGACCTCGCCGACCTCCCGGAGGGAGAAAATGCGGCGGGAGTCCCCGGGGCCGAAGCGACCGAATCCGCCGCGCCGCCCGCCGAGTCCGGCCCCCGCATGGATATCAAGCTCGACGTCTTCGAGGGGCCGCTGGATCTTCTCCTTCATCTGGTCAGAAAAGAAAAGCTCAACATCTATGATATTCCGATCTCGCGTATTACGACGCAATATCTCGAGTACCTCGATCTCATGAAGACCCTGAATGTGAATGTCGCAAGTGAGTTCCTCGCCATGGCGGCCACGCTGCTCTACATCAAGTCGCGCATGCTCCTCCCGGAGGCGTTCGAGGAGGATGAAGAGGACCCGCGGGAAGATCTCATGCGGCGCCTGCTCGAACACCAGCTCTACAAGGAGGCGGCCGATCAACTGCGCGGCCTCACGATGCTCGGGCGTGACGCCTTCACCCACGCGATGAGTCCGGAGGAATTGGAGAAATTGGGCACGCTGGAAGGGGAAATCGAGGCCGGCTTTTTCGATCTTTTGAATGCCTATCATGACGCCCAGAAGAAATTCCCCAAAGAACTCCACCACGACGTGGAGCTGGAGCCGATGACCATCGATCAGAAGATCGAGCAAATCTCGCTCTGGATGGAAACCAAGTACGAACTGGACCTTCAGGAGCTATTCGGGTGGGCGCGGAACCGGTTTGAGCTGGTGCTGACTTTTATCGCGGTGCTGGAACTGGTCCGCCGGAAGGCCATTGTCGCCCTGCAATCGGAAGCCTTCGGCGCCGTCCGCATACGGAGGAGGAATAATGGAACTCCAGGACATTAAGCGAATCATCGAGGCCCTGCTTTTCGTCAGTCCGAAGCCGCTGACGTTCCGGGTGATCGCCTCGTTCCTCGATCGAAGCCTTCGCGCCAAACCCGAGCAACCTCAGGGGGAACCTGATTCGGGCGCGGCGACCGAGCCTTCCGATGCGGCCACCGCCGAGGCCAAGGAACGCCTGCGTGAGAACGTCCGCCAGGCCCTGCTGGCTCTCGAAGAAGAGTACAAGATGGGCCACGGCATCGTCCTGACGCACATCGCCGGTGGATACCAGTTCCGCACGGAATCCTCGCTCGGTCCGTGGGTCCAGAAATTCCTCGCGGCCCGGCCCGAGCGCCTGTCTCGATCGGCCCTCGAAACCCTCAGCATCATCGCCTACAAACAGCCTCTCACCCGCGCGGAAGCGGAGCACATCCGCGGAGTGGATTGCAGCGGCGTTCTGACAACGCTTCTGGAGAAAAAACTGATCCGGATCGCGGGCAAGAAAGAAGTGCCCGGCCATCCCCTGCTCTACGGTACGACGAGAGAGTTCTTGGAGCTGTTCGGATTGAATGAACTGGGAGATTTGCCGACGCTGCGGCAGATTGAAGAGCTGATCCCGAAGGAAGGGGAAACCGAAGTGGAGGCTACTCCTCCACCAGAAACGTTATCTTCACCAGCGCCCGGTACTCCTTGATCTTGCCCTGTTCGACCTTCGCGTGCTGGCGGGTGACCTCGAAGCTCGTGATGCCGCGGATGGTTTTCTTCGCCCGCTGATAGGCCTCCATCGCCGCCTCCTCCCACCCCTTGGAGGAAATCCCGATCACTTCGGAAACGCGCTCAACCGGCATACCCCGCTCCTACCATACCTACCCTATCTTTTCCAGCGGGCCACGAATCACGTCGCTTACAGACCCGACCCCAAAAGAGGATCCGCCCACTCGAGCGAATCATTCGTTACGCCACTCGCCTGACGTTTTTCTCGACACACGACACGCAAGGGGGCTGGACCGGATCGGCCAGAATGATCGCATGCAGAGGCCAGCCATCCTGTCGAACCTGAGACAGGATTTGTCCCTGAAAATAGGAAGCAATGACCACAACCGTGTTGCTTGGCGAGAACTCCTTCAGTTGTGAAGGAGCGAGAACCGGCTTTCCCTCAATCTGCTGCTGCCACTTGCCTTTGTCGTTGTCCACAAACGCCTCAATAACCGCCCCACCGTCTTGAATCGCCCGGTGGGTCTGGCGACCGGCTTCACCTGCCCCAAAGATGAGAAGTCTCTGCGGGGACTTCGACCTGATTTCGTCCATCAAGGTCCATGGAGTGGCAGGAGGGAAAACCGGTCGATGACGTCCTCCCCGGCCGCCGTGAAACTCGAAATAGGCAAATGTCGCAGGCGGTTCCCCCCGAATCTCTTCATGCGGGTCATGGGGCGCCGTCAGTTCCTTGAACCATTCAGAAGATCCGGACATTTCCCATTCGTGTCTCGCGGAATGAAGTTCAATCTGATTCCGGCTGGCAAAGTCATATAGGGGAAGAATCTCGGAAAACAGCGACGCGAAGGGCCCGAGACAGTAGCACCGCTCGCCCGAGTTCCCGTTCATGAACATTCCGGCGCGCCCCGGCGAATATCGCAGGTCCACCAAATCATCAACAACGACCATGGACTCCCGTTCGGCCAGCACCGGGAAGATTCGGGAGATCAGGTTCTCGGCCAGCGCGACCCCATGAACATCCCAGAACAGAAAAACGCGTCGGGACCCATCCATGACTTTGCGCCAGTCGCTCTTGGATACATCTTCAACACGCGTTTCCAGTCGGTCGAACCAGCTCGCGGGGCGAATCGGCTGTAGCAGTGGCAGAGTCTTCTTGAACCAATCCCTGCTCCAGCAAAGACTGACCACGCGCGCACCCGGGAGCCGGTTGGCCGCCTCGGTAAGAACGCAAGTGGAATTCCCGTGACCGCGGCCAAGCTCAAGAATCAGGTCCGGCTGAAAATCCAGACAGAGAGAATAGAGGATGAACCAGTCCGGTAGATTGAGATTGTCCTTGACGTTGATCTTGTTCCACATAACAGAAAATGCATCCTTAACCGTGAAAAGATCCCTTCGCTTTTCGCGGAGAGAACGAAGAAGGGGCGCATCAACCGTCAAGGCAGCGGTCGGAAGGGCGGATACGACTCGAACGCGTCTTGAAGCTCTCTGATTTGTTTTTCCACCCCGGGGAGCTCTTGTTTTCGGCATTCGCGCGGGAAACGGTACCAGTGAATCCCTAGCGGGTCAATGTTGGTATGTTTTGGAAGCGTCGACGAGTCGAGCCGGACCTCTTGAAGAGTCAGCTCTTTCGGATAAGGCGGTCGCCGTCCCGAAGGGGTCAAGTCTTGAATTGATACAACTTCTCCATCAACGATCCTAAGAAGTATCAAGTCAAGACTTGACCCCATAGCTCGTTTTCGCCTTCGGGGATGTCCACGGAGCGCGAGACGATCGGCCCCCCGCCCGGTTCGGGGTCGCGCCAGAGGACGAGGAGGTTGGGAGTCAAGTTGCTGAGGCAGGCCC